>NZ_JBFHHX010000010.1:0-40245 GCF_041596795.1 Lutibacter sp. | reverse complement strand
GCCAAAGCTGAAAATGTAGATGTGATTGGTTTGAGTGGGTTAATTACGCCATCTCTTGATGAAATGGCATATTTAGCATCAGAAATGGAACGCCAAAATTTTACAATTCCATTATTAATTGGAGGTGCAACAACGTCAAAAGCACATACAGCTGTAAAAATTGATACGCAATATAAAAACGCAGTGGTTCACGTGCACGATGCTTCAAGAGCAGTAACAGTTGTTGGGGATTTATTAAATAAACGAACCAACCAAAAATACATTGGTGATATAAAAGAGGATTACGAGAAAGTTAGAGAAGGATATTTAAATAGATCATCAAAAAAAGAATATGTATCGTTGGCTGAGGCTCGTGAAAATAAATTTACAATTGATTGGAATGAATCGAAAATCGTGAAACCAAATTTTGAAGGTATTCAGGTTTTTGAAGATTTTGATTTAACTAAATTAGTTAATTATATAGATTGGACTCCGTTTTTTAGAACCTGGGAATTGGCTGGTAAATATCCTGCTATTTTAACCGATGAGGTTGTTGGAAAGGAAGCGACAAGTTTATTTGCAGATGCTAAATTAATGCTAGCTAAAATTTTAAATGAAAATTTATTAACGGCTAAAGCTGTTTTTGGAATTTTTCCTGCAAATTCAAATGTAGATGATATTGAAATATATGGTGATGATAAGCGCAAAGTTGTGAATACAACTATAAGAACCTTACGTCAACAGTTAAAGAAAAAAGAAGGGATTCCAAGTATTGCATTGGCAGATTTTATTGCGCCTAAAGAAACTGGAATTAAAGATTATATTGGTGCTTTTTGTGTTTCAACAGGTTTTGGAACTGCAGAATTAGCGGCAGCCTTTGAGAAAGATCACGACGATTATAATTCTATAATGGTAAAAGCATTGGCTGATAGATTGGCAGAAGCGTTTGCCGAATATTTACACGAAAAAGTACGTAAAGAATATTGGGGATATGGAAGTGCTGAACAATTAACCAATGAAGAATTGATTAAGGAAGAATATAAAGGAATTCGTCCTGCTCCAGGATATCCTGCGTGCCCAGATCATTTAGAGAAATTAACTATTTGGGAATTGTTAAGTGTAAAAGAAACTATAGGTGTTGAACTTACAGATAGTTTGGCAATGTGGCCTGCAGCATCAGTATCTGGATTGTATTTTGCCAATGAACAAGCCAAATATTTTGGAGTTGGAAAAATAACCATGGAACAAGTGGAAGATTTTGCAACTAGAAAAAATATAGATATTGAGGTGGCTAAAAAATGGTTGAATCCAAATCTTGCTTAAAGGTTTAAAAGTTAAAAAATTATTCATTTTTACTTTTTCATTTTTCATTAAAAATGCGTTAGGGATAGTAGCGGCATCCTTTTTAAAATTTATGAAACGTCATTACAAGGAGTTGGCAACGAAGTAATCTTTCGAATTGAGTAGGTTGCTACAAACTTTTTAGAAAAGTTTTAGTGTTGATAATGTTTTAAAAAGATATAGCGGAAAGCCCGACCCCTTGTGGGGAACGCCCATAAAATTAGTTGAAAGGTTGAATGGTTAAAAAGTTTAAAGTTTAAAAAGATATTAATTATTCAAACGCTAAAAGTTATTTAATTAAAAGTTTAAAAAATAAGTTAGATGTAAAGTTATAAAGTGTCAATAGCCAACAACTAACAACCAACAACAACACAAAATGAAGGTAACAGATCATATAAAAAATTCGAACGGAAAAACATTGTTTTCGTTTGAGATTGTACCGCCTCAAAAGGGGCAAAATATTCAGGATTTATACAATAATGTAGATCCTTTAATGGAGTTTAATCCACCTTTTATAGATGTTACAACCTCTAGAGAAGAATATGTTTACATTAAAAAAGAGAACGGATTATTAGAGCAAAAAATGACCAGAATGCGACCAGGAACGGTTGGAATTTGCGCTGCTTTAAAGTATAAATATGATGTAGATGCTATTCCGCATGTGTTATGTGGCGGTTTTACCAAAGAAGAAACAGAGTATGTTTTGGTAGATTGTCATTATTTAGGCTTAGATAATATTATGGCCTTACGTGGTGATGCCATGAAACATGAACCATATTTTAAACCAACAATTGGTGGTAATAATTATGCTACTGAATTGGTGAGTCAGATTAAAGAGTTGAACGATGGAAAATACTTGCATAATATTATAGAAACCACCAATAAACCAGATTTTTGCATTGGTGTTGCTGGGTATCCAGAAAAACATTTAGAAGCACCAAGTATGGAAACCGATTTAAAAAGGTTAAAAGAGAAAGTGGATGCGGGAGCCGATTATGTGGTTACACAAATGTTTTTTGATAATAAAAAATATTTCGATTTTGTAGACAGAGCTAGAAAAATTGGTATAAACGTACCTATTATTCCAGGAATTAAACCAATAGCTGTTCACAGGCATTTACAAGTATTGCCACAAGTGTTTAGATTGGATTTACCTGAAGAATTAATTAGTGCTGTTGAAGCTTGTAAAGATACCAAGCAAGTACGTGCAGTTGGAATTGAATGGGCAATTCATCAATCTAAAGAATTAATGGCAAATGGAGTTCCTGTGGTGCATTTTTATTCTATGGGAAAATCAGATAATATTAAAGCAATAGCTAAAGAAATTTTTTAGAATTACTTTTATTAATGGTTTTATAGATAAAAGTAATAAATGTAGAATTGTTTAGGAGAATAATTTGATTACTTTTGCAAAGTGAAATAGTAATTATTAATTAAAAAAATATATCATGGCATTAGAAGTAACAGATGCAACCTTTGAGGAAGTAGTATTAAAATCGGAAAAACCAGTAATGGTAGATTTTTGGGCAGCTTGGTGTGGTCCTTGTAGAATGGTAGCTCCAATTATGGAGGAATTAACTTCAGAATATGAAGGGAAAGCTGTAATAACAAAAATTGATGTAGATTCTAATCAAGAGTTTGCAGCAAAATATGGAGTTAGAAATATTCCAACAGTATTAGTTTTTAAAAATGGCGAAATTGTTGAAAAACAAGTTGGTGTTGCTCCAAAAGCTACATACGCTGAAAAAATTAATGCTCATTTATAAAATATACTTATAAAATGGTATGAAAAGGCTCAACATTTTGTTGAGCCTTTTCTTTTTATATACTATATTAGTTTTTTTAAATTATGGAAAACCTATCAGTAAAACATATTTCAGAATTAAATAATCTTGAATTGCTAGCAAATCAGGTGGTTGAAGGTTTTATTACTGGAATGCATAAAAGCCCGTTTCACGGATTTTCGGTAGAATTTGCAGAACATAGGTTGTATAATAATGGAGAGAGTACCAAAGATATTGATTGGAAATTGTTTGCTAAAACAAAAAAACTCTTTGTTAAAAAATATGAAGAAGAAACCAATTTACGATGCCATTTAATTATAGATAATTCGGCATCTATGAATTATCCCATAATTGAAAATCCTACATTGGAAAACCTATCTAAAATTAGTTTTTCGGCAATTGCCTCAGCCGCATTATTAGAAATACTAAAAAGACAGCGTGATGCCGTTGGAATAAGTATTTATAGCGATGAAATAGATTATTATACGCCTGCTAAAGGAAGTGAGCGTCACCGAAGAATGATTTTAGCTCAACTTGAATTGTTGTTAAAATCTCAGTCCAAAGCAACTACAAATACTTATAAAGCTTTGCATGAGATTTCTGAAAAAACACATAGAAGATCTTTAATTTTTTTATTTACAGATATGTTTCAAGTTTCCAAAAATGAAAAAGAACTATTTGAAGCGTTACGACACTTAAAATACAATAAACATGAGGTGGTTTTGTTTCATACTTTTGATGGAAAGTTAGAATATTCACTCGATTTTGGTGGTGAACCGAAAAAATTTGTGGATGTTGAATCGGGTGAAGAAATTAATTTATATGTAGATTCTGTACAGGAAAAATATAAAATTGAAATTGAAAAATATTTTAATGATTTGAAATTGAAGTGTATGCAGTATAAAATAGCGTACGTACCGGTTGATATTAGAAAAGGCTTTAATGAGGTGTTAATTTCATATTTAATTAGCCGAAAAAAATTTTTATAAAAAAATTAAAAAAAGCTTTGCAGAATTCAAAAAGGCGCTTATATTTGCAACCGCTAACAGCAACGGTTTGGTAGTTCAGCTGGTTAGAATACCTGCCTGTCACGCAGGGGGTCGCGGGTTCGAGTCCCGTCCAGACCGCAAAAGGCTTCTCATTGAGAAGCCTTTTTTTATGCGTTTTTGTTTCTGAGCCCAGTGTTTTCAAGAGGTTTGGAGATCTTCTTTATAAAATCAGATAAAGACATATAAAGACTTATAAAACTTTTTTCGGTACAAGGTTCGGTACAGATTGAAATTTTTAGTACTTTTAAGTATTCGAAAATTACAATTTTATGGCTTCAATAAAATATCTTTTAAGAAACAAGTCAACTACAAATGAAACTTCTATAAGTTTAAAAGTTTTGCTTCCTGAAAAAAAGGATTTGGTTTATTCAACTGGATTAAAAGTTGCACCACGCAATTGGGATTTTAAAAATCAGAAGGTGAGAAGTAAAGTGGAGGTTGAAGCAGTAAAGGCTATTATTAATCATAAATTAACTAAGATATATTCATTTGTTGATGAAGCATATTTGAAACTTCAGGTAGCTAATAAACTTACAAAAGAAAATTTGAAGTATGAGTTAGATGTTTATTTTAATAAAGTTACTGAGGAGAAAAAAATAGAGACGTTTTACGAGTATGTTGATGTGTTGATTGAAAATTCAAAAAAAAGGGTTGCTAAAGTTACTTGGCAAACATACTCAAGAACTTTAGAATTAATAAAGGATTTTGACAAGAGTGAAAACTATAAAATAGATTTTAAATCTATTAATATAGACTTCTATTTTTCATTTGTTGAGTATTTAGAAGATGTTGAGGAAATGTCTCCAAATACCATAGGGAAACAAATAAAGAACCTTAAAATGTTTATGAATAGTGCTAATGAAGATGGTATTACTGATTTAATGGGGCATAAGCACAAGCATTTTAAAGTTTTGAAGGAAGATAGTTTTCAAATTTATTTAAATGAAGATGAGTTGTTAGAATTGTCTAAATTAGAATATGAATTGGATAGTGTAGAGGATAGGGTGAGAGATTTGTTTTTAATGGGAGCTTATACTGGTCAGCGTGTGTCAGACTGGCGAAAATTGAATGAAAATAATATTTCTGTCTATGATGGTGTTTCTTGCTTTAAGTTAACTCAAACTAAAACCAATAATGAAGTAATTATCCCTATTCATCCTGTAATACAATCTATATTTGATAAAAGAGGAGGGGTTGCTCCAAAGTTTGTTAATGAACAGGATGTCAATTTGAAACTGAAAAAGATTGCTGAAAAAGCGAAAATTAAGGATAAAGTAAGTGAGAAGGAGAATATTCCTAAATATGATTTGGTTAGTACGCATACGGCTAGAAGGTCTTTTTGTACTAATGCATATAAAAATGGAATGGACACGCTTGCTATTATGCAATTATCAGGTCATAAAACTGAAAAAAGCTTTTTGACTTATATAAAAATAGGGAAAGAAGAGTTTGCAAAAAGGATTGCAAATCATAAATTTTTTAAATCAGAATAGAATTATGAATTACGGTGATAAACTTCCAGTAAGTGATATTAAATTGGTTAATAATAATGATTTTAAACATAAACTTAATAGGAAAATAATTCAAGATTTAGAAAATCATAATAAGGTTGCTAATACAGTAAAGTACGGTTTAAAAATCAGTGAGCACCTTCCCTCTAAAGTGTTGATAATGGTTTATAAGGATATATATAGGTTAAAGGAAGGGTTTTTTAATAAGGCGATATTATTTAAGGAATATTTCAATGAGTTTGAGAATAAAAGCAAAGTTGGAAAAATAAAGTATGAATGGCATACTGAAGAAGAAGATAAAGCAGAAGAATTTAATGTTTATAACGGAAATTTTTCAGCATATGTTTTAATACTTCAGAAATTATATTTTTTCTATTTCATAGAAGAGATTAATAGAAAGGATAAGTATTTTGTTAGTATTCTAGATTTTATAAATATAAAACATAAGGAGGTGTCAACAAATCCATTTAACTATTTTTTGATGGAATGTATGTCTAAACTTGTACTTGAATCTGAATTTACTTCAATTGATATTAAGGAATATGTGGAGTTAACATTAGATTTGATTTATAAAGAAATGGATAAGTCTAAGGGTAATATTTCTAAGGGTTTAAAAAAAGATGAAAAGAGTATTTTTTTAAACGATGAATACGAAGAGTTTTTTCTATTTATTTTAAATGAGAATGAAAATAAAAAGAACGGATCATTTTTTAGTACTCTTCATAGGTATTTAATAAAGGAAGCCTTTTTAGCTCAAGATAAAATTAAGCCAAATTTTTATTTTAAATACTTGAAAGAAAAGAACATATTTCAGTTTAAACAACCAAAGTTAATATCGCCTTCAACTTCGTCGGAGGAGAATCATTTTATCGAATTTGATAAACTTTATTCTAAGTTTATACTTCTAAAGGAATAGTTGAAAATAGGAAAAAATGACTTTTTTTCACTTTTTTTTCTCAAAATATTCTATTTTTTCCACTTTTTTTTCGTTTTAATAATTTTTCTCTTGAAAAATGAGAAAACTCGTTAATATATCTTGTAAAATCTAGTATTTTTCTTACTATATAGTTGTTAAGCTGTTGATTTTATGATTATTATGATTATATATTTGATAAGTAATATTTAAATCATAATTATATGAAAAAACAAATCACCCAAGTCCACAACATTACATCAGAGGACTTAAAAAAAGAAATTGTTACAGATGTTGTGACAGAGATGAGAAAGGAATTTCAGTTATTGACTGATAATTTCAAACAAAACCCCCCAACAGAATTTATAGACAGTAAAGAGGCTTGTAAAATTCTTGGTATTACGCTCCCAACATTATTCGATTGGAGAAAGCGAAACATTGTTCCATTTTATCAGATTGCGAATAAAATTAGGTTTAAGCGAGCTGATATTGAAAATTCAATCACAAGAATAAATCAATTTTAATTTTCAAGAAATGACAACTACAATTAACCTCAGAATTTCAAGTGAATTAAGAAATAAACTTGATGAATTAGCAGAAGAAAAGAATGTGTCAACTTCAGAAGTTACCAGATTAATTTTAGAAAACTATTTTGAAAATGAACTAGATTTTGAAGAAGAAATATACAATAGTGTACAAGATCCTGAAAATTTGTATGTGGAAGATAATGAAGGTTATTTTGAACAAAAATATAACGAATTACTAAATAAAGAATTGGAAATAAAACCTAGCTTAATTCATTCTTTAGAATTTTTACAGCTAGTTAGTTGGATTTTTGATCAAAAAGCACTTCCAATTCAATCTTATTCAAAAAAACAAAGAGAAAATTTTAGAGACACTATTATACAAATTAACGGTAATCCAATTTTTAGTCAAGATTTAAAAAAAGAATTTAATAAGGTTCTCGCTGATTTAATTAAAGTTGAAGATAGTTTCTTATATGGTTCTCGACAATTAGATTTTGCTAAAAAAGCATTTTTCAATGGCTTCAATTACAGAATATTAAAAGAATTTCTATTCGAGAATAATTGTGAATTAATTAAAAAAACTATTTAAAATGAACCTCAAAAAACCAGAAGATATTAAAGAGGCTATTGATCAAATTGATAAATCAAAAAAAGATAGATCAATTTCAATGCTTAAAGACATAATAAATCAGTTACCACAAGAATTCTCTGATTTAATTAATGAAACCTTCATACATAAAAGAGTACCAAAAGAATATTCATTAACCTCTATCCTCTATGCTTTAAGTACATCTATTGGTTTAACTTTTTATATTGAAGCATTAGGGTATATAAATTATGCAAACCTTTATTTCGCAATTATAGGAAGTAGAGGAGATACCAAATCTGAAGCTATGAAAATTGCAGCGGAACCATTAAAGGAACTTGACGATATGGATTATGACATATATAAAGAAGATCTAAAAAATTGCAACGAAGATACCGAAGCCCCTGAAAGGAAGCAGCTATTAATACAAAATGCTACTATTGAAGCGGTTCATAAAACTCATTATGAAAATCCAAATTCAGTAGGGATCTTCAACGATGAAATATTTTCATTGATTGAAAAAATGGGAAACCCGTCTAGTAGAGATGGTGTTGCATGGAGAACTTTTTTATTGGAAGGTTTTACAAATGGTTATGTTGATATTTCAAGAAAAACGACCAAAAGTTTTAGGTTAAGCAAAACGTATCCAACGCTATTAGGTGGCTTACAACATCAATTTATTCCAAAACTGTTTGCCCATGGTAATTTAGAAAGTGGATTTATTGATAGGTTATTATTTACCCCAAAACTCACTAGAAATAATAAGTTGTCTAAGAGTCAAATATCAAACGAAATAAAAGATGCCTATAATAAATCAATTTTTAATATCATAGCTTATAAAAGACAAAGTGAACAACCTGAAGAAACTATTAAGCAATTTCAAATTAAGCTATCTATTCAAGCAGAAGATTTGCTCTTTGAATATTCTCAAGAATTGATAAAAAAACAACAAAATGCTGAGCCAATAATAAAAGAGTATATGTCTAAAATGCAAATCTCAATTCATAAATTTTGCTTGTTGGTTCATATGATGAAAAATTCAAGCAACTCCAATTTTATATCTACTTTAGAATTGCAAACTGTTGAACTTGCAATCAAACTCAATGAATTTTACTTTAATAATTTTAAAATAATACTCGAAGAAAATCTATCTCAATCTGATAAAGAACCAACATTAGGTCAAATAATACAACTTGCTAAAAAAAATAACGCTTCACAAAAGGCAGTTGCTGAAGTTACTGGATTGCATAAAGGAACTATCTCAAAAAATTGGCCTAAGAGCGTAAACAACCAGCAACTGGAAACTCCAAAACCTATTAAGAATACAGGGTAATAGTTTTATATAGTGTGAGTTACAGTTTAATTATCAATATTTAAAAGTTGCCAGTTGCCAGTTGTGAAAAATAATTTAATTAAAATAGAACAAAAATATGAGTTTAGTAATAAACGAAACCTCAACTTAATAACACCTTGTTGTAATAAATCCAATAAGAACGGCAAGTTTGTAAATTATAAGGAACTTCCTGAGGTATATGGATATTGTCATTCGTGTGGTAAAGCTAACTTACCTCCTAATCTCTATAAAGATGAAAAAGGAAACGAATATATATGGAATGATTTAAATAATTGCTTTGAACCAATTGTATCACATTCGTATTACAAAAATGTGTTACAATCGCATTACAATAGCGTAATACAGTGTGATACAAGAGGTGCAAACTGCAAAAAAGCAATAAAATACATACAAAAAGAGCTTGTTTTGCAGTTTTTAAACTATAAACCAGAAAACAACTTGTTGCAATACCTACGTAATACATATAATGAAAAGAAAGTTGATTTTATTAAAAAACTGTATTACATAGGTACAAGTAAAGATGGCGGAACTGTTTTTTGGAGCATAAATAAAAAAGGTTTAGTTCAAAAAGCAAAAGTTTCATATTATAAAAAAGATGGAAAAAGAACCAACTATTTTAAAGTCCCCTATAAAAAGGAAGATGGTTATTATAATTGTTTATTTGGAGAACATCTAATTGATTTACCTGAAAATAAAAATAAATCTATTATTCTAGTTGAAAGTGAAAAAACTGCTATTGTATGTTCTTTACACTTACCAGAGTTTATTTGGCTAGCTTATGGTGGAATTAATGGCTTGACCAACAATAAAATTGAAATTTTAGTAGGCCGAAAAGTTATTTTAGCACCAGATATTAGTGAAAATGCAGTTAAAATAATGAATAAAAAATTACCTCATTTAATAGAATTGGGTATTTATGCTAAAATTTGGGATATGACTGAAGGTAAATCCGATGACCAGTTAAAAAAGGAAGGCTGGTACAATTGTGATTTAGAAGATGTTTTCAGAAATTTCTCCTAAATTCAAAATTTTAAACACTTCATTTTTTACGTTTTAAACCATCAAATATTTTTGGATCATTAGTTCTTAAATATGCCAATATTCTATTTCCTTGTGGAGTTACAGCTAAATTAAATTCTTGTTTTAATCTCCGACCATTCATGATAATTAATTTAATTTCTTCATGTTGAATATTTTCTGGTTCTTTTTCACTCTGTTTTTTTCTTATAATTGGCTCTTTTGTTAAAATGGTGCTTTGATCCAGTTTTTCTAAAATAAGTTTTTGAGTTTCAAAAAGCTGATCAACCTTCAAAATCAATTCGTTTAATTTATCTTCCATAATTTTTTATCCTTATTGCATTTTAAGTTTATAAACTTAAAAATAAAAATAGAGTATTTCAGTCATAAAAATTCATTATTTATTGAGGTTGAAAATAGACAGTTAGTCATTTATAAAATAAAAGGTAGTCCTGTCTAAATAAATATTCTATTTCTTAACATCCTTTAATAATTCATCGTATTTATTGATTATAGGATCATACCAGTCTGTTTTATCTCTTGCCCAAGAAATCCAGTTTTTCAGTTCAATAGTTAAAATATTTTGGTCAATAGCATTTTTTTCTACAGCATTGATATAGTTTCTGATTTTTTGTGTTTTGTCATAAAGATTTGCATCATTAACTAAATCATTAAATTTTGATATTTCATTATTTCTTTTTGCTTCAAATTTCTTCCTGATTTCCTCCTCTTTTTCAAACTTAATGCGATTTATTCTGTTTATTTCTTTCCATTCTAACTCTTGTTTTGCATAAAGTTCTGAAAAAGCAACTATTTCGGCTAGTCTTGTTTCAATAAGATTTTTGCCGTCAGTTATTTCTTTTTCTCGTGAGTATTCACCTATTTTAAATACAAATTTACCAGTTGGGATATATTCACTAGTACTCCATTTATCTTTTCCAGGTATTCGTTTAGTTTTCTCTCGCAAATGAAAATAAATTTCTATTCCTTTTATATTTATTCTAATATACCTGTTTATGTTTTCTGTCAAAGAATGTCCTCTATATCTCAATAATTTAACGAAAGCATCCATAATCCTTAAAGCTCTTTTTTTATCTGCAATGTCATATCTAATTGGGAGCGTTAATTTATTAAAATCAGCATAGCGTCCATTTTTTTTTAAATATTCAAACTCTTCTATTGTATTTCTTGTCAAAATATCTGGGTTCAGTAGTTTGGAAGGAACTATTACTGGAGCTTTAGGGTCATTTTCAATTTCTTTAGTTAAAATTGATAGGGGAGATGTATCGTAATTTTCTGATTTTCCAGCTTCTCTAATAATTAGTTTAATCATATCATCTCCTTCATAATCGGCATTTAATTTTTCAATATTTACAGGTTTATTGAATTTTAATTTTAGCCAATGTCCTCCCGTTGGATATAGTATATTCTTGTTATTTAAGATTGTTTGAAACTTTGCGTTAGAAATTGCATATTTTTCCAAAATTTTAGTTCTAGGTAGGGTCCAAACTAAGTTGTAAAGTTCTTTTCGAGTAAAAATTTCTTTATCCATATTAGAGAGATTATGAAGTTCTTAAATTTATGGAAAAAAGGAATGTAATTCTATGTGTTGAAAAAGAATTGTTAATTTTATTACTTAAAAAAAGGTTTTCTACTTTTAGTTTTCATTTAAAGTTTGCGTATATTTATTTTTTTAAAAAAAATGAATAAAAAAGAGCTAACAGAAAGAGATATTTGCACCAAATTCATTAACCCAGCTATTGAAAAGGCAGGTTGGGATATGAAAAGACAAGTAAGAGAAGAGGTGTCTTTTACGGATGGTCGTATTATTGTCCAGGGTAAATTATATACTCGTGGAAAAAGAAAAAGAGCTGATTATATCTTATACTATAAATCCAATATTCCTATAGCTATAATTGAAGCTAAAGACAATACAAAGCCAGTAGGAAATGGAATGCAACAAGCGTTAGAATATTCTGAGATTTTACAAATTCCGTTTGTGTTTACTTCAAATGGAGACTCTTTTGTATTTCATGATAAAACGAAAATAACTGGAGAAATTGAGCAAGAAATTTCTTTAAATCATTTTCCTTCACCAGAAGATTTGTGGAAAAAATATTTAAAGTATGTAAATATTGAAACGCCGCAAGCACAAGACATAGTAGAGAAAGATTATTATGTTGATGATAGTGGTATGAACCCAAGATATTACCAACAAAACGCTGTAAATAGAACGTTAGAAGCTGTTGCTAAAGGACAAGATAGGATCATTTTGGTGATGGCTACGGGAACTGGTAAAACATATACTGCTTTTAATATTATTTGGAGGCTATGGAAAACTGGAATTAAAAAAAGGATATTATTTTTAGCTGATAGAAATGCACTATTGACACAAACCAAAAATGGAGACTTTTCTCCTTTTGGAAATGACATTATGCATATTATTAAAAACAGAAAGATTGATAAATCTTATCAAATATATTTTGCATTGTATCAAGGTTTAACAAGTAATGATGAGGCTAAAAATGCTTATAAAGAATTTAGTCAAGACTTTTTTGATTTAGTTGTAATAGATGAGTGCCATAGAGGAAGTGCATCAGAAGCTTCTGCTTGGAGAGAAGTTTTGGACTATTTTAGTTCAGCAACACAAATAGGTTTAACGGCAACACCTAAAGAAACTAAAGATGTTTCAAATATGGAATATTTTGGAGAGCCTGTTTATACTTATTCATTAAAGCAAGGTATTGATGATGGTTTTTTAGCTCCATATAAAGTAGTGAGAATTACCACAAGTGTTGATGATGGTTGGAGACCAACAGCTGGTTTAATTGATAAATATGGCAATGAAGTTAAAGACCGTATTTACAATTTAAAAGATTATGACAGAACTTTAGCAATTGATGAGCGTACTGAAATTGTAGCAAAAAAAATCACTGAATATTTAAAAGCTACAGACCGATTTGCAAAGACTATAGTGTTTTGTACAGATATTGATCACGCAAATAGAATGCGACAGGCTTTGATTAATGAAAATGCAGATTTAGTTGCTAAACATTGGAATTACTGTGTGAAAATTACGGGTGATGATGAAGTTGGTAAACAAGAACTGGATAATTTTACCGATGTTGAAGAGCGTTTTCCTGTAATTGCAACAACTTCAAAAATGCTAACCACTGGTATTGATACAAAAATGGTGAAGTTCATTGTTTTAGAGTCAAACATACAATCTGTTACAGAGTTTAAGCAAATTATAGGTAGAGGAACACGTATAAGAGAAGCTGAAGGTAAAGTGTATTTTACCATTATGGATTTTAGAAGAGCTACAAATATATTTGCTCGTCCAGATTTTGATGGTGACCCTGTACAAATTTATGACCCTCAACCTAACGACCCAGTTGTGCCACCTGATGAAGATGATACTATACCACCAGATGATGGAGAGTCAATTAATCCTGACGATTTTAAAACTACGACTCCAGATATAGATATTGATAATGAAGAGGAGGAAGTAAAAAAATACTACGTCAATCAAATTCCTGTTTCTATTATAAATGAGCGTGTTCAATATTATGGAAAAGATGGTAAATTGATTACGGAGTCTTTAAAAGATTATTCTAGAAAAAATATTGAAAAGGAATTTACATCACTTGATAATTTTATCCAACGATGGAATAATTCAGAAAAGAAAGAAGAGCTTATAAAAGAATTAGCAGAACATGGTGTTTTGTTGGAGGCACTTCGTGAAGATGTTGGATTGGATTTAGATGATTTCGATTTGATTTGCCACATTGCTTTTGACCAACCAGCGTTAACAAGACAAGAACGTGCAAACAATGTTCGTAAACGAAATTATTTTGGTAAGTACAGCGAAACTGCACAAAAAGTGCTAAATAGTTTGTTAGATAAATACGAACAAGAAGGTATTACGTCCATTGAACAAGGGTCTATACTAAAAGTAAAACCTTTAAATGAAATGGGTTCTCCTGTTGAATTGGTTCGTGCTTTTGGTAAACGTAAAGACTTTGAGCAAGCCGTTAAAGAATTAGAAACTGAAATTTATAAAACGGGAGCATAAATGGATTTGAGAATAGACGTAGCATATTATGATGATGTTGAGGAAAATCTTCTGCAAAAAAATTACCCTAATGAATTTGAAAGAATAGATCAAATTGTTAAAGCAGGATATATTAAAGTTCCTTTTGCAGATTTTAAGACTTATAGTCAAATGCATCATAGAAATTCTGAATATGGTAAATTAAATTCTTTCACTACTATTCAAGAAAATATTGGAGATTTATATGGAAATGTTAATGTGTATACAGGGTTTGAAATAGAAACTGGACGGTTTTATACTGAATATCCTAATAACAATGAACAAAATCATGTTTCTGAATCAATTGGATGCGGAGGTGCTTTAAGTGTTTTGAGCCAGATTTATGGGCTTACTCAAGCAGATTGGCAAAGAATTAACATCCAAGGGCATAAAGATTTTGATTTTGACAGTGCAGTTATTGAAAATTTCAATAAAATGATTGTTGTTGAGGCTAAAGGAAGTATTGTGTCTGATAATTCTTTAAAATCAAATTTTTCATATCATAAAAGCAATATAAAAGAAAAAAAAAGCGATGAAGGTTTTAAAAGCAAATATGCAAAAGGCACTGACCTCTTAATAGGAGGAATTACTGTAATTGATAAGGTAAATCACGCAAAAATTTATCTAGTTGATCCGCCTGAAGTCTCTCAATTGGATGAGAAATTTAGATTAAAAATTAAAATACTTAAAAGACTAACGTTTTATTTAGATTGGATATCTATCATTAGTAAACGGGCATATTTTACAATAGCCCTTAAAAATAGAGTTAAAGCCCTTGAAAAAATTGATGATATAAGTAAATTAAATTTTTTGGCCTTGGTTAATGCAAGTAATAAACAGCTACAAGTAAGTGATGATTTTGTAAAATCCAGAAGTAATATAGGAGGGACAATTATTGGCAATCTATCTGAAATAAAATCAAAGAAGGCTGTTTTTATTGGTTTAAATATGGAGCTTTACAATTTAATTATGGAGCAGGATTTTAAAGGTATTTCCAGCTATAAAGCTGATAGTTTCATTGGGAATAGAAGGATTGATATAAAAATATCTGGAAAAAAAGCTGAAAGTTCTGAATTTATCAGAAATATAGATGTTGATTATAGAAAAGGAAGGTCTGAATTATTTCATTTCATTGTTGAAGATGCAATTGTTTTTCAAAATTCTGCAGGTGTAATTTATTCTATAATAACAACTAAAAATAAATATAGTTTACCATATGAGTAACATAACAACAAACATAAAAAGCATAAGAACAATTATGCGTAAAGACGAAGGAGTAGACGGTGATGCACAGCGTATATCGCAAATGGTGTGGATGCTTTTTATGAAAATATTTGCCGATAAAGAAGAAGAATGGGAAATTACCATAGATAACTACGAATCTCCAATTCCTGAAAAACTTAAATGGCAAAACTGGGCAGCTAATGATGAAGGATTAACAGGTGATGCCTTAATGGAATTTATCAATAACGAATTATTTCCTGCATTGAAAGAGTTGGATATTACCATAAGTCCACAAGCTCATATCATTCGTTCAGTATTTGATGATACCTATAATTATATGAAAAACGGAACACTCTTCCGTCAAGTAATTAATGTGATTAATGAAATTGATTTTAATAGCACAACAGAACGTCATTTATTCAATGATATTTACGAAACCATTTTAAAAGAATTGCAATCTGCTGGTTCTTCTGGGGAGTATTACACACCAAGAGCTGTAACACAGTTTATGGTAGATATGATTAACCCACAACTAGGAGAAAGCATATTAGATCCAGCTTGTGGTACGGGTGGTTTTTTAACTTGTACAATAGACCATGTGCGAGATCAAGTTAAAACACCTAAAGATAGAGATATACTACAAACATCTATTAGAGGTATTGAAAAAAAGCCTTTGCCACATTTACTGTGCACTACCAATTTAATGTTACACGGTTTTGATTTGCCTGCAGTACGTAGAGATAACTTATTAAGTAAGCCCTATGCCGATTGGGGAGCAAAAGATAAGTTGGACATTATTTTAACCAATCCGCCTTTTGGAGGGGTGGAAGAAGATGGTACAGAAACCAACTTTCCTCAAAAATTTAGAACTAAAGAAACAGCCGATTTATTTTTAGCCTTAATTATTAAGTTATTAAAAAATAATGGGCGTTGTGCTATTGTATTGCCAGATGGTACGTTGTTTGGTGAAGGAATGAAAACACGTTTAAAAGAAGAGTTATTAGAGCGCTGTAACTTACATACCATTGTACGTTTACCTTTAGGAGTGTTCAATCCATATACAAATATTAATACAAACCTGTTGTTTTTTGAAAAAGGCACACCCACTAAAGAAGTGTGGTATTATCAACATCAATATCCAGATGGTGTCAAGAACTATAATAAAACTAAGCCTATCAATATTAGAGAATTTGATGCTGAAAAAGAATGGTGGAATAATAGAGTTGAAAATGATTTTGCTTGGAAAGTGTCTATTGAAGAAATTAAAAAAAGAAACTATAATTTAGATATTAAAAATCCAAAAGATCAAGTACAAGAAGAATTTGATTCATCGAAAGATATTCTAAAAAGGCTTTCCGAAAGCAATAAAATTGTAGATGAGTTATTGTTGAAAATAAAAGAAGCCCTTAATTAATTATGTCATATATACAATTAGGTGATATTTGCGATGTAGTAAAGGGTGAAATTGGGATTGCCAAAGCAATTCCTGGTGATTACCCTTTGGTCACTACTGGAGAAGATCGAAAAAGCCATAATAAATTTCAATTGGACACACCAGCTGTACTTATTCCTCTTGTGTCTGCTACAGGACATGGTCATGCTAGTATAAATCGAATACATTATCAAGAAGGGAAATTTGCTTTTGGCAGTATTTTAGCAGCTTGTGTTCCGAAAAATAAAAAATATTCCGCAAAATTTTTACATATATATTTCAACTTAATGAAAGACTATGTATTAGTTCCTCTTATGAAAGGTAGTGCTAATGTCTCATTAACCCTTGGAAATTTAAAAACAGCTAAAGTTCCAGATATATCTTTAGAATTACAATTAAAAATAGTAGATCTATATTACAATATAAAGATAGAACTTGATAGGGCAAAAGACTTACTGAATGACCAAAAAAATGATATAGCCAAATTAAGACAATCTATTCTGCAAGAAGCCGTTCAAGGAAAACTCACAGCAGATTGGCGTTCTCGTCATCCTGAACTTATTTCAGGATCTCATCACGCAAGCCAACTATTAAAGCGCATCCAACAAGAGAAAGCACAACTTATTAAAGACAAAAAAATAAAAAAGGAAAAGCCTTTACCACAAATTACCAAAGATGAAATTCCTTATGAATTACCTGAAGGTTGGGTTTGGTGTAGAATTGGAGATCTGACAACAATAAAGGGAGGGAAAAGAATACCAAAAGGCTATCAATTATCAGACGTCGAATCGGCCCATGTTTATATTAGAGTTACTGATTTGAAAAAAGGAACTGTTATTTCTACTAAATTAAAATACATTACTGAGGATGTATTTGAAATGATAAAAGCCTATACAATTTCAAAAGATGATTTATATATTACAATAGCTGGAACTATTGGAGATGTTGGAGTAATTCCAGAAGAATTGGATAATATGAATTTAACCGAAAATGCAGCTAAATTAATTATCTATCAAGTAGATAAGATTTATTTAAAAACATTATTAAGTTCTCATATTTGTCAATCTCAATTTTTAGAAAAAATAAATAAGATGGCACAACCAAAGTTGGCACTACATAGAATATCAAGTACTATTATCCCAATGCCATCATTACATGAACAAAAAGCCATCGTTCAAAAAGTAAATACCTTAATGGGCTTATGTGATGCTTTAGAGCAGCAAGTACAACAAAGCCAAGAACAAAGTGAGCAGTTAATGCAGAGTTGTTTAAGAGAGGTTTTTGAGGGGAAAAATAAAATTAACTAATTGTTAAAAATAAAGGAGAATAAATAATGATTAAAACAACAACAAATGAATTCGCAAAAAGCTGTGCGCTTGTAAATTCTATGATTGCTCAATATAGATATATTAGAAAAGAATACAATATTCCAGATGATGGTTTTAATAGTAGAACTATTGAATATTTAGCTAAACCCTTTATTAAGGGGTATTTTACATTAGCTATAGTCGGTAAAGTTAGTTCAGGTAAATCTACATTTATAAATGCTTTATTAGGTTTTAAAAATTTATTACCCATAGGACATGATCAGACAACTTGTGGAATTACCTATATTGAATATGGAGAAAAACCAGAGGCCATTATAACTTTTGGTGATGGTATTCAAAAGGTAATAAATGGTGTTGGTTTTAGTAAAAAGTTAAAAGAATACGTAGCAATACCAGAAAAATATCATCATTTACCTGTTAACGCTATTGATGAAATGATTCTTGCTGGTTTTACTTTTGACCAAATATGGGAGTATAGAAAAGAAATAGAAGAAAAAACACTATGTCCTAAAATTGATGAAAATTTATTAAGGGAATTGGTGAGTTCTAAATCAAAAAAAGAGGTAGTAGTTAGTATTAAAATAAAATTTCCTTTTAATGAAGAGTTAAAAGGTTGGCGTATTATTGATACACCAGGAGTAGGTGCTATTGGTGGAATAGAAGATACAACTAGACAACTTTTAGAAAAGAAAAAAGAAGATGGGTCAAGAGAGGTTGGCTCTATTGTTTTTCTCCAAAAAGGTAACGAGACATTAGACCAAACCGATACTAAAAAATTTGTGCAAGACCAACTTGATAATTTTACAGAGTCAGATAAAAAACGTTTGTTTTTTGTTTTAACACATGCTAGTGAACAAAATTTTTTGGTTAATAAAGAAAATAAACTTAATAGTCTTCAAAAGAATTATAATAATGAAATAAGTCGACTTTGTTATGTGGACAGCTTCCTGTTTTCGTTTATAAATGAGCTTCAAAATATAGATATTGATTTGAAGAGCTTTATAGAAGGAGATGATTTAGTTCTTAGCAATTGGGATGAAAATGAATTAGATGAAATTAGAACCATATTGTTTAGAGCACAAAGGGAGTTGAAGAAAGATAAGGATACTGTGAATAATGAAACCTTACTTCGTAAAATGACCGAATGGGCTAATTTTGAAGTATTCAAATCAGAAATCAACCAATTTGCTAAAAAAGAAATTACGCAATCTCTTACCGAAATTTTCACACTAATAAATAGTGATTATTCCAGTTTCGTTGAAAGATTAGAAAAAGATAACATGTTCCTAAAAGACGGTGCTAAGGCTTTTGATAAAGCTATAGAAGAAATTGAAAAAAAAAAAATTGAATATAGCAACTCTATGAGAGTTGCTAGCCAAAAAACTTCACGAGATCAAATTTTTAGGAACTTCTATTTTATTGATTCTGAATTAAATAAGGTTAATAACCAAGCTAGTGTAGCTAGTATAAGAACCACAATTACTAATATGTTTGATAATGTTTATCAAATAGAAAAACAAGTTTTTTTGAATATTATAAATGAATACAAGTTTCTTTTAGGAAATATAGAATTTAATGATATTATTTTAAAATCCATTGATTTCGGGCAAATAGAAAAGAAGGCTTCAGAAAGTAGCAAAGAAAGATATGAAGCTACACCTGAACGCACAATAAAAGGTGGGTGGTGTGAAGATGATAAAAAAATAGCTGCAAAATATGATACCAGAATAAATGAAACTCAAAAGCTTAGAGATTTCAAAGCACTAGTCTTAATGGAAGCAAAATATAATAGAACAATTTTTGAAAAGCAAATTACAACAAAAGCTGATAATATTGAGAAGGCTATAATTGAAGAATTAAGTAAGAAAATTACTGACGAACAAGGCAGATTAAATAATTTAAAAGGGAGGATGAATAATTCTCAAATTGAAATAGATAAAAATTCTGAATTAATATCAAAAATAAAAACTAGGTTAGAAAATTCACCATTAAAAAAAGATAGCTATGGAAAAGCAAATTAATAGTTTTGATTTTGATTACGTGCGACTTAATGATGACATTAGAAAGTTAGCAAAAGATTATTTGTCTGAAATAACTGAAGAAAATATAAAAATGTTCTCAGAAAGTATCAAAATGGTTGGGGAGACCACTCTAGAGAATTATTACCTATCAATAGACAATCATTATTCAGAAGGTGTATTTAAGATTAAGGATAAAAAAGTGTTATCAGAATTTATTGATTTTGCAACAGGTTATCGCTACTCAATGAAATTATGGGCTAGAGAAAATGAAATCAAACTAAAAAAAATAGAAGTACCTAATATTGAAAGACCTAAAAATCTTACCTATAATAAACAACATCCTACTGTCATTTTAGGTGTTGGTACGCTTGCTGCGGTAGGTGTTTTTATATTTAGCAATATTTGGGTTGCTTTATTGACAGAATTATTAGTTCTAGGCATTACTTACAGAGTGATTAAAAAAGAAAAGAAACTTAACTATGAATTTGAGTTGAAAAAATATGAAATTCAAATTGAGACAGAAAAAGAAAAACTTATTAATGGATTGATTGAAGATATAAAAGAATGGCTTAAAAAAGCTGAGACCAACTCTAATGAATTATTGAAAAAATTTAAGGTATAACTTATGAGTGAGCATATTTTTTTAAAAAAAACTCCTGAAGAACAAAACCAAATTGAGATAGTTGAACAAAGTCGTATGATGTTTGATGCTCTGGTAACCCGAGATTATCTTCAAGATCTTAATAATTGTGAAGTTCTACCTTTAAATGAAGGTGATTCTGTTTCTAATGTTAGATGGTATAAAATAGATAAAATTGTAGTTGAATCAGATGTTTTTTTCTCTGATAAATTATCAATGTTATATATGTCCCTACACAAAACAGCACGAAGTGTAATATTAGTATTAGATAAACAAAACAATGGTGATATTGAACTTTTTATTGGTGCAAGAGATATAGAAGGCAGCAAAAATGTTTCTGGAGAAATACTTAACGCAGGAATGGAAGGTTATTTTCCTGGTATAGGTTTGAAGAATGCTAAACCTAGTGATGTTAATTTTCCTCACCCACATATTATATCAGTATCAGCTATTGCATCCTTTAGAGATGAAAAGAAAGAAAATTTTGTTCAAGGTCTTGAGCGTTTAATTAATGCTACTTCTTCTATTTCTAAATTTCGCTCTTATTTTATTGCCGATAGTGTTAATAATGAGGAGGCTAAATCAATGATTGATGCATTTAATAATCTTTACACTAGTTTATCTCCTGCTTTATCATTACAAAATAGCTATCAAGAAAGTGAAAGCAATGGTATTTCAGAATCTTTTACAGAAAATTTTTCAAAATCTATAGGAGAGTCATTGTCAAAAACAGTAACTCATACAAAAGGTTTTTCAGAAACAGTAACCGAAGGTACAAATAAAAGTGAAGGTGAAAATAGTAGTAACAGTGTTGGAGGCAATGCTGGAGTGATGGTTCCAACACCAATAGGATTTGTAGGAGGAGGGGCTTCCTATAATAGAAATTGGGGAAAGTCTTCTACTTCTGGCACAAGTCGTTCTGAAGCTATTGGTAAAAACTTTTCAAACTCTGCAGCTAATCAATCAGGTACGACAAATTCAGAACAAAAAGGTAAAGCTGAACAAAAAGGAAGTAATAGCCAGATTACTTCAGGAACAACTAAACAGATTACATACAAAAATAGGTATGTTCAATTTTATTTAGATATTTTAGATAAGCAATTAAACCGCTTACAAAATGGTTCCCCGTTTGGTTTATGGTCAACATCTGTTTATTTCATGGCCAATGATTCTACTACAGCACAACAATTAGCAAATATATATAGAGGTGCTATAATTGGAGAAGAAAGTAGTTTAGAAACATGCGCCATCAATTTATGGCAAAAAGGTGTAGCTGCAGATCAGATTGTAAAATATTTAAATAAAAGCATTCATCCTATTTTTAATTATAACAATCAACTTGTAACTGCTGGTTCTGTTGTTACTAGTAAAGAACTTGCTATTCATTTGTCCTTACCTCAATCAAGTGTTCCTGGAATTATTGTGTCGGAACAAGCCTCTTTTGCAAGGAATGTTTTTACGAAAACAAAACAAGATAATGAAACACATCAAATTTTATTAGGTAATATTTTACATTTAGGTAAGCAAAGTGAACAGTCTGTAGCACTTAATTTAGAGGAATTAAAAAAACATGTTTTTGTTACAGGAACAACAGGTAGTGGTAAATCTAACACCATGTATCATCTCCTGAATCAACTTGACCTGAAAGGAAAGAAGTTCATGGTAATTGAACCTGCAAAAGGAGAATATAAGCATGTTTTTGGGCATAGAGATGATGTAACCGTATATAGTGCTTCTCCTAAATTTGGCAAATTATTACAAATTAATCCTTTTGAATTCCCTTGGGAATCAATTGATGTGTTAGCACATATTGATCAGTTAGTAGAAATTTTTAATGCATGTTGGCCTATGTATTCAGCAATGCCAGCTGTTTTAAAAAATTCTATTATTTCTGCATATGAAAAGTGTGGTTGGGATTTATTAAAAACTGAAAATAAATACAGAAGGAATGACCAACCAATATTCCCAACGTTTGAAGATATAATTGTTTGTCTGAAAGAATATATAAATGAATCGGAATATTCTGCTGAAATTAAAGGAAATTACAAAGGAGCTCTTGAAGTAAGATTGAATGACCTGAGCAGCGGTTTAATGAAATATATGCTATCAGGTGAATCTATTTCTGATCAAGATTTATTTAATAAAAACACTATAATAGACCTAAGTACTATTCGTTCTACCGAAACTAAATCTCTAATAATGGGGTTTCTAGTGATGAAACTAAATCAATTTAGAGTTGCTGAAGGAGGAATGAATAAAGACTTACAACATATAACTGTAATTGAAGAGGCTCACAATTTACTGAAAAGAACATCAAGTTCTCAAAGTATGGAGTCTGATAATTTAACAGGAAAATCTGTTGAGATGATTTCTAATAGTATTGCAGAGATGCGTACCTATGGAGAATGTTTTATTATTGTTGATCAATCTCCATTACTATTAGACCCTTCTGTGATAAGAAATACTAACACCAAAATTGTAATGTCATTGCCAGAAGCTGATGATCGTAATGTAGTTGGTAGATCTATGGCTTTAAATGATAAGCAAATTGAACAAATAGCAAGACAAAGTGTTGGTGAAGCTATAATTTATCAAAATAGTTGGGAAGAAGCTGTTCAATGTATGGTATCGAAAAGTGATTATGATGATAATGTAATCTACAATGAAAAGTTTGATATACCGGATTATCCTGAACGAAAAATAAGAAATTGTATTGTAGATTTTTTATTATATCCGTACACCGAAAATACTTTAGATTTAAAAGAAATATCTGCTTGTATTACTAGAGATAATATACCATCCTCAATTCGAGTTCAGTTATTAAAGTATCTAGAAGAATTCAATCAAAATGAAAATCTAAAAATTTGGGAAAAGAGTAGATTTTACAACCTATCATCTGTAATTTCTCAATATTTAAATATTGATAATGAACTAGAAAAAATTAAAAATCAAATAACTGACCTTAATCAAGTAAAAAAATTAAAATTATTATTTGATGATCTTCTAAATGAAAAATTTGAAAGCGGTATTGATAAAAAGACTTTATTCTTTGTTCAACAAGGTTATTTTAAGAGACTTAATAATGAATATTATAATGAATGGAAAAAAATATTTTAAACTATGGAGGAAGGATTAAATAATAATGACGTATCCGTAGAAAAAATTGAGGCAAGTTCTGATATTGAGAATACAAACACTATTGATAGAAAATCATCAATTGATAATCTAGAAAATAATGTAGATGAAAATTTAAAACCTACACAAGTACAAGAAAATGATAATGTTTTTGTTGATGAGTTCCCTGGTGAGAAAAATATTGAAAAAGATAAAGTAGAAAACAATGATACTATTTTTGTAGATGAATTTCCTAATCAAAATTTTAGCGAAGGAGAAGACTTGACAAAATCTGAAATATCCGATATGATCGAAAAAACTGGCTATTCTCGAGAAACTGTAGAACAGATGAAAAGTCCTGAAGAAGCAAATATTTATACAAATGCCGGATTAGAAGAGAAGGATGTTAACGGTAGAACTTGTTTAACAAGAACGGATATTGATTCAAATTTAACAGATGAATTTGGTCGTTCAAATAAATCTCGAATGGAGAGTGGTTTGTCACCAATAGATAAGGAAGGTAATTCAATTCAACTTCATCACATTGGTCAGAAAAATGATGGAGGACTTGCGGAACTTACAGGAAAAGAACATGGTGTAGGTAAAGGAAATGAAAATTATGATATCTTACACGATAGGAAAAAAGAATCTGATATTAATCGTGAAGATTTCAAATCAACTAGACAAAACCATTGGAAAAGTAGAGCACAAGATTATAAATAAAAAAATATGAGTTTAGAAAATTTAAAAAATAAAAAAGGTTTTTTTTCACTAAAACCATCTAGTAAAGATGATATTTTAAAAGCTGAAAAGCAATTGGATGTAACTTTTTCTAATGATTTCAAAACATATACTTCTATGTATGGAGCTATTAGTGTAAACGGAAAAGAAATTACAGGAGTTGTAGAGAGTAATAGATTATCAGTTGTGGAAAAAACATTACAGGCTAGAATTGAAAATGAAAATTTTCCAGAAACTATGTACGTTATTGAAGATTTAGCAATTGAAATGTGTTTAATTCTCCAAGGTAAAGATGGTAAAATTTACCGCTATACTCCTATAGCACTTGAATATATCAATGAAAATTTGTTAGATTATATTGAATCATAATACTTATTTACAACTGATAATCAGTTAAATAATGCGGAAAAATATTTCATTAATGAAAATACTGTCTTTGATTTAAAAAACAGGAAAGTAACCAAATGGATGATAAAAGCTACGACTTAAATAAATTATTTGAGTTTTTTGAATATTGGAAAGAATACACACACCCAACAGAATTTTATAATGAAGGTTGGTTGTTAAAAGTGTTAGTGTATGCAATTACAGATTTTGGTTTAAAAGACCATCCGCTATATGTACATAAAAATGATAAGTTTTTTAGTGAGGGGTTACTTTATTCTCCATTCTTACAAAGGTTTAAAGGAGATTCACTTGCTGAAACTCATACGCACGCTGATGGTGTAATAGGTAATTTTGAAATTGGAAAAAATGGTACTAAAGGTCTTTTGACTTTAGAAGGAAATAAATTAAATATTTTTGAGGCAAAAATTAATGCTGAATTTTCTAAAAACGTGACGAATGCATCATTTTATAATCAAGCAGCACGATATGTTGCCTGCATTGCAGAAACGATTGATATAGCAGATAAACTAGAAGTATTGAATGATTTATCTATAGGTTTTTATTTAGTGGTTCCCAAAGATCAATATAATACGAAGAAGAATCTTGAAAGGTTTTTAGATAAAGAACACATTTTAGAAACTGTTAAAAAAAGGGTTGATCAATATAAAGATGAAGCTGATTATAAAGAAAGAATAGAATGGTTTGAAACAAAATTTAAGCCAGTTCTTAAAAAAATAGTAATAAAGCCTCTTTTTTACAAAGATGTAATTACTGAGTTACATGGCTATGAATATATAGGTAAAATTAATAACTTTTATAATACCTGTATCAAATTCAACTAAGCAAAGAACATAGTGAGCAGTTAATGAAAAGTTATTTTTGAAAATTAAAAAATATAATATAAAATAGAAGTATTCTATGAAAGCATATAAAACAATATATAAACACGGTCATTTTATAGATTTAGAAAGTGGAAAAAGACTTATTCCTATTCAAAATTATGAATACACAATAACAGCAGATGACAATGCTTTTAATGAAGTTGATAATAAACTAGTAATAAAAGATCCTCAAAACAGTTTAGAACAAGAGGCACATATAATCAGTAAGCACGGAGTTGAAAACTGTGTAAATATTCTTGAAAAGGGCACTCAATTGTTTTTTAGAATTGGTAATTCTAGAAGTATTGAAGGTGATGAAAGCAGACAGTACATTTTTACATGTACACTTTTAGAAGATTTGTATTTGTTTAAAATTAAAGGTAAATCTGGGGAAGAAAATAAACATTGGCGTTTGGAGAGTTGTGTATGTGAGTTGGATGCTTGTTTATTAGGTGATTTAACAATATCGGAAAGAGTTAGAGGAAACTCCTTAAGCAATTTGTTTGATAAAACAGTTCAATTTTATTTTTCTAATCAACGCTCAGCAAGTTTAAATGCTATAACTAATTTTTATATGTACAATCCAGATATGGATATTGACTTTTATAGTGCTGCAAATCAAATGTATCATTCTATTGATAGTAAACGAGCAGAAATAGTTAATGAATTAAATGGAAATTTAATTGATAGGTAAGGAGCACTAGCTATTACTCATAAATTGACTTTATAAATAAAGTAAGTTTATATTATAAACATTAAAGAAATTATTAAATTTCACTTAAAAGTGAAATAAATTTGTAAATTAACTTAAAAGTGAATATATTTGCACGTATAAAACCGATAGCACAATACAAAAAAGTTAGCTATTATTCCGTTTGTATTAATGATGATGAAACTTCTCTTTTTGAAGATTTTGTCAAAGTTCATCAAATTAATAATAAAACAAAGTTAGATCATATTTTAAATTGGTTAAAGGTTATAGGAAATAATTATGGTGCACAAACACATCACTTTAGACCAGAAGGCGAAACAGCAGACACTTCAGCATTGCCACCTAAAGGCATTGATAGAAAACCCCAATACACAGAATATGGAAAAAAGAAAGCAAACAATCTAAGATTGTACTGTTTAAGAGCGAATGAGAGCGTAGTTTTCTTATTCAATGGAGACATTAAAACCGAACAAAAAGCGCAAAATTGCCCAAATGTTAAAACTCATTTTAAATTAGCAAATCAACTCACTAAAGCAATAGACAATGCTTTTAGAGAAAGAGATATAGTTTGGAACGATGATTGCACTCTAATTAATTGTAACGAAGATTTAAAAATCTACTTTTAAAAATGAAATTTCCAGAAAATAATATTATAGATAGTTGGTTAGACCAAAATGGTGATGCTGAAATTGCACGTTTAGTTGAAAAAAACTTAGCAATTACTGAAAAGATTATAGCCGTTTTAAAGGAAAAAAATATCAAGAAGTTGGACTTTGCTAAAATGCTTGGTAAAAAACCTTCTGAGGTAACGAAATGGTTAAGCGGAACACATAATCTTACTATGAAAAGTATCAATAAAATTGAGATGGTTCTTAATATTAATTTAATAAACATAGACCCAATAACAGAGTATAAATACGTTTATTTAGGTTCTATTAAAGGGGAGAATATGTCTACCGCTATTAATAACTATGAAAATTCTAATTACGATGTTGCTTTATAATGGAAACAAGTAAAATTATTCCTGAAAATATTCATCTTTTTCATTTAAACATTCTTGAGAGTAATATTGTTGATGCTGTTCAAAAGAAAGACAATAAGTTTAGGATAAATGTTGCTCATACTACAATGCATAATTTGGTTGATGAGCGAGTGAAAATAGGTTTGTTTATTGATATAATTGACGATAGTGAAAAAAATGAAGTTGTTTCTGCTCATTTTAAAATTGAGTTTCACTATAAAGTTGAAGATTTAAAAAGCTTTTATAAGTTAGATGAAAATAATGAACCTTCATTTTCTGGATTATTTATTGCCACTTTATTGGGAATTAGTTTTTCAACTGCAAGAGGGTTGATTTATGAAAGGTTATCTAAAACAAATCTAAGAGGTATTATACTACCAGTTGTTTCCCCTAATAAAATGCTTTCTTCAAAGGTGGAGTAATAGATTTTAAGATTTATCAATCAAGTTTGTTAATGCATCTCTATACTTCCCATATTAAAAATATACCGTTCAAATTTCAGTACAATTTATCGTGTAAAGCCATAAATAATTGACTGTAAACAATTTATGAATTATAAATAAGTCCTGTGTAGACCAAAGTAAAACTTGCAACCCTTTAAAGAAATTTAGAGGGTTTCACTTTTAATAAAATTCTTAAGTCTTTTCTGAAATGGTTCGATATCACTGACCCGCCCTTAAAAAGGATAAATAAAGTTAATAATAAACTAACAATTCTATTCTTGCTAGCCATATTTTTTTAAAAATAACAATAAGGTTCTCAAAATTTAAAACCGATACAAAGTATCGGTTTTATTTAGGTTATAAACTCAATTCAACCGTTCATCGATTGAGTTCGACTGTTATTTTATTTAAGGTTTTTAATAAGTAACATAGTCTATAAATTAGTATCATAAACAATAAAAAATAAACACGGAAGCCGAAAAGTGTAAAGAGTAGGCACTATTTAAAAATTAATTTATTATGAAAAAAATTTTAGTATTTGCACTGTTCATTTTTCTAACCTCTAATTCATTTAGTCAAATTAATAAAAATCTAACAAGAGTCAAATCAATTCAAAAAACTAATGAGTATGAAACGTTAGCTAAAAATTCAAAAAACCCATACAACTATATAGGGGAGTTTCATAACCAAATTTTAGATGACGTTATTTCTAACTACAAAATTCATAAAATGGACAGAAATGAAGTTATGGATTTTATTAAGAAGAGAGTGATAGAGAAATATCCAAAAACAGTAATATCCTATAATAAGGAAAACTCAAAAGAATTAGAAGAATATTTTAAAAACCCATATAAAACCTTATACGATAAAAGAATTATTGGGTATAAGGACTATTATTATTTAAATCAAATAGAAATGGCTATGGCATGTTGTCCTGAAGATGTTTTAGATAAATTTAATAAGATACTTGAAGATATATTAAAAGGATCACCAACTTTTCCTGAACCATATAATTATGGGAAGGACGTTAATAATCCATACGCTGATATTAAAGATAGTAATGATGGAACATTTGCGCTTATTACCTTAGCGATAGCGGAAAATAGTTTTAAGTATTGGAAAAAGCAGAACGAGAATCCAAATAGCTTATGGAAAAAAATCATTAAAGATAAGAATTATCAATTAGCTGGCCCAGGAGATAATATTGGTGGTGCAGATGCAGCTGGAGCCGGAGGTGCTGCTTTAGTTACTTGGTGGACTGGGCCATTTTGTCCTGCAACAGTAGTTGTTTCTGGTGTAGGATCTTCATTAGGCGTGGCCGTTTGGGAAAGTGCTAAATGGCTTTGGGGGGCTTGGTAATAATTACATAAATGAGGAAAAACTTTGTGTTAGTCTAAAGAGTAACTACGAATAATTTACAGTAAATCAAATCTAATTAAACTAATCATTATAAAAATTAATTTTGTGTGTTAGTTATTTTAAAGAGTTCTTGTTCTGGCGACAAGGACCCTTTAATTCAAGATTATGTTAAGGAAAATTATAAAAATTTTATCCAAGAAACTGAAAAAATGAAAAAAGAAATACACTAACAAATCTTCTTTTCTCAAAAAAAACTTATATTTAAATGTGGTAAAAAATAGTTTCATAGTAGTATTATTTTTGTTCTGTGCTAAAATTTTTGCCCAAGACCCCATTCGTTACTCCACAAAACAAGGATTACCAACCAACCATATTTACGATATACAAGAAGATGCCGATGGTTTTATGTGGTTTGCAACCAATAGGGGCTTGATAAAGTTTGATGGCGAAACTTTTAAAACCTTTACCATACAACGTGGTTTGCCAAACAATGATACTTGGTTGCTGGAGTTAGACTACCAAGGTAAATTATGGTATTTTTCAAAAAGTAGTTACCAAGGTTATATTGTAAACGATAGTATTTACAAATTTCAAACCGTAGATAAAATAGTTATTTCACCACGTTTTACTTATAAAAATAAAGACAGTTTATGGTTTTTTAGTAATGACGGCATACAAACCATAAAAAATAATAAAATTAAGGAGGTTGGCTTGTATTCTAAATATAATAATAAAGAATTTAATGAGTGGCTTTTAACAGAATTTAAAAAGAAAGGTTTAGAAAATTATTACCCATTACCAAACCCAGATACTAGAGAGTTGGCTTTGTTCTCAGAAAAGGAAATTTTATTCTACGATTGGGATTTTAATTTTATCACAAAAATTAAACAATCATTACCAAGCACTCTTAATAATTCAAAAATTCAAAATAGTGGCTTATTGTATAATAACATTTATTTTAATGCTTTTGATAAAGGGGTGTTGTTTATTAATTTTAAGACTAAAACATCTAAATACATTCCTTTTAGCAGCTATGCTAATATAAATTCTGTAAACTACTTTAAGTGTAAAGGTTTAAAAAATGAAATCCAAATAAGTATTCCAGGACATTTACTTATTTTTAATTATAATTTAGAACTAATAAATTCTTATTCTTTTCCTGATATATCAAATAATAGAATTAGTTATAAAGATAGCAATGGAAATATTTGGTTAGCCGATTTTACCCAAGGTGTTACATTTATTCCCAATACACAATTACAATCTATATATTTTCTAAAAGGTAAAAAAACTAAAAAACTAGGAGTTATAGATAATCAATTAATAGCTGGTGTTAATGATGTTGGGTTTTTTAAATATTCTAATAATTCTAAAAAATTTAAATTCCTAATTGGTGATATTGGTGAATCTAATGCTGAAATTTATCAAATAAAAGAAAATCCAAATTATTTAGTATCAGCGAGAAAAAGTTTCTCATATATTAATAATGAACTTTCAACTATTCAACTAAATTTAGTTGAAGGATTAAATAACACTATACAAACTTCATTTAAAGATATTATTAATTTAAAAAATAACACTTACTATGTTGGTTCAGCTAACATTATAAAAAAAACTCAAGAAGAAACAGTTACATTATTAAATAAGTCAGGTTTATTACTAGGTTCTGTTTTTAATGACAAACTGTTTGTTGCAAGTAGTGATGGTTTGTTTCAGTTAAAAAATGATTCTTTAATAAAACCTTTTCAGAATAATGTGTTTTTAAATATTTCAATAATTTCTTTAACAACTACTCCCAATAATTTATGGGTTGGTACAGATGGTAGAGGTGTGTATAGTTATAATGAAGAAAAAGTAAGGCATATTAAAAACACAGACGGCTTAAGTGTACAAAGAATTATTAAAAAAGATACTGTATTATGGTTGGCAACTCAAAATGGTGTTAAAAAAGTTGCGCTTAATAAAAATAGCATAGAAAATTCACTAATTATAGATGCGTTTTACGAAACAGATGGTTTATTGCAAAACAACATAAATGATATTTTTTTGGAGGACTCCTTACTATATGCAGCAAGTGATATTGGAATAGCAAAGTTAGATTTAACTAGCCCAATTTATAAAAAAAGTCCAAAACTTTATTTTAAAAAACAGCAAGACACACTTAGATTTATAGATAATGAAAGGGATAATATTTCAGTATCCTTTTCAGTACTGGATTTTGTAAACCAAAACTATATTAACTATCAATATAGATTATTTCCAAAACAGAAAGAATGGGTTAATACAGAAACTGAAACCATATTTTTTTCTAACCTATCACCAGATGTTTATATATTAGAAATTAAAGCTACAGACCAGCACAACAATTCAACTGTTATAAAAAAGTACTTAAATGTGGTTCCAAAATGGTGGCAAACCATTGCAGCTAAAATTTGTTTTGGATTGATTATTATTGGATTTCTCCTTTTAATTAATAAATACTTAACCAACCGTATTCGCAAAAAAGAACACGAAAAAGCTAGACAGGATAAGCGTGTCGCGGGTTTAGAACTGCAAGCGTTAAGAAGCCAAATGAACCCGCATTTTGTGCATAATTCTTTAAATGCTATTCAATATTATATACAGCGCAATGAGGTTGAACTTTCTGAAAATTATTTAGTAAAATTCTCAAAATTAATTCGTTTGTTTTTTGAATATTCTAGACGACAAAGCATTACTATTAGTGAAGAATTAGAATTACTAACCAATTATCTCGAAATTGAAAAATTACGTTTTGAAGAAAAATTAAATTTTGATATAACTGTTTGCGAAAATATTGATGTAGAAGAACAACTAATACCATCTATGTTGTTGCAACCAATAGTTGAAAATGCAGTTAATCACGGTTTGTTTCATAAACAAGAAAATGGTTTGGTGTCTATAGACTTTACGCAATTAGATGAGGATACTTTTCAAGTAATTGTTAAAGATGATGGTATAGGTATAAAAAAAGCAAAAGACATTTACAAGAGGTCGTCAAAAAACTATCAATCCAACTCATCTGCTGTATTACATGAACGATTAGACTTGTTAAACCAAAGTAAAGATTGGAATATTAATTATAACATCCAGGATCGTTCAGATATAAATAAAGGAGAGGGCACTATTGTAACCTTAACATTTAATCAAATTGAAGCATGACAACATTAACAGCAATTTTAATTGATGATGAACGTAAAGCACTTGCTATTTTAAAAAATAAAATAGAACGCTTATGTCCTAATATTTCTATAATTGGAGAAGCTCAAAAACCAAAGGAAGGCTTAGAATTAATAGAAAATTTAAAACCTCAATTAGTGTTTTTGGATGTAGCAATGCCAGAAATGAGTGGTTTTGATTTGTTGTGTGAAATAGATAATCCTGATTTTGAAATTATTTTTGTAACTGCTTTTGATAATTATGCCATAGAAGCGATTAAGCATTGTGCAATTGGTTATTTGGTAAAACCAGTAGATAATCAAGACTTAATTTTAACAGTTAATAAAGCCATTCAAAATGTTGAAGAAAAATCAGCCTTAGAAAAAAACAAATTACTTATAGAAAATTTAGGAGTTCAAACGTTTCAAAATAAAAAAATAGTCATTCCATCTCAAGAAGGTCTGGAGTTTGTTAAAATATCAGAAATTGTTCATTGCGAAGGTGTCAATGGTTATACTAACATTCATTTTAGATCTAGAAAACCTATTTTAAGTTCAAATAGTATTGGCCATTTCCAAAAGTTACTCGAAAATCAAAGTTTTTATTTGGTGCATAAATCCCATTTAATCAATTTAGATTATATCGATAAATACCTTAATGAAGGTTACGTTATTTTATCGAATGACCAAAAAGTTCCAGTTTCAAGAAACAGAAGGGGTGAATTTTTGGATATGTTTAAATAATTTAGATTTTTTTAACTGACTATACCATGAGTTTCACGTATCAAAAATTCAATTGTGGATTTTCAATTTCATAAATCTTATATTGGAAATTTAAACCATATAGAAAATATCTAAATGAAGGATATGTAGTTTCTGAAAACCATCTCCAGTTTCCTGTATCAATAAATCGAAAACAAGATTTTTTAAATAGCTTGAAACAGTAAATCCCTTAATAAAGTCTACTTAACAATTTATCTACTCAAACAAGCATTTTATAAATTTACTATTAAATAACATTCTAATTTTTCTTAATTTTGTTTCATTAAACAGCGTTTTTATTATATGATTTCATGAGATTTCACAAACCATGAAATAGCTATGAAGAGTAAAAAAGTGTAAACTATAGTTTACACTTTTTTACTCTGTCAGTATTTTAAGACTGGTTAACAAATTACAATATGTAAAAGGTCTTAGATAATTTATCTTGCTTTTTGTGACAAGTCCAGTTTTTAATAAGTAGTAATTTTGGGCACAGAATAGTTGTTTTTCATTTGTGATGGATACTCGCTTCTGCACTCGTTTCATAGAAATTGATTCAAATTAAAAATAATAAAACTTATTTAAGAATACTAAATCACTCATTTGTTACTGTTTAAATTTCTAAATCTTTAGAGATGGATTTAAAATTCGTCTATGGATTATTATTGGGAAGTTGATATTAAGGACGATAAAGTAGGAAATACTAAAGGGCAAATATGTACTTTTAAGAAAGATTAGTAATTTTATACGGTACAAATTACGGTACAAATAAAACATTACAAACAATAAAACGCTGAAAAGCAGAAGATTGTAAATTAATAAAAAGTCCCGTCCAGACCGCAAAAAGCATCTCAATTGAGATGCTTTTTTCGTTTTATATGTTTATTTATAAATCAAGAATTCAATTACTTTTCTTAATATTGGAGATTAAATTTTTAACTAATGAATTCGGATAAGAATCCAATATTAATTGTAGTTGCATTTTTTTCTATATATGTAATTTGGGGATCTACCTATTTGCTAAATAAAATTGCAGTTACGGAGTTGCCGCCTTTTATGTTAGCTGCCATCCGATTTATAATTGCAAGTCTTCTTATTTTTTTAATTGCAAAAATTATTGGTCTTAAATTAGGGATTTCTAAAATTCAGTTAAAAAATACGGCTATTGCGGGTTTTTTGTTTTTAACTTTTGGAAATGGTGTTGTTGTTTGGGCTTTAAAATATGTTGATAGTGGTTTTGCTGCTTTATTGGTTTCGGCACAACCCTTGGTTGTTTTATTATTAATGCGCTTTTTAGAAGGCAAAAGAATTCAACTAATGTCTTTTATTGGTGTGTTTTTAGGAATTATTGGTATATTTTTATTAGTGAGTCAGAAAGGGTTTATTGCAAATGAAGGAATGACCATTGGTATGATAATGATTTTTGTATGTATGCTAAGTTGGGGCTACGGAAGTTTATTTGTTACAACGGCAAATTTACCTTCAAACTTTTTTGTTAATACCGGCTATCAAATGCTAACAGGAGGTGTAATGTTGTTGCTAACAAGTGTTGCTTTTGGAGAGTCTTGGTCTAATCCTTTGCACTGGAGTCAGCCAGTTCAATTTTCTATGCTTGCGCTCATCATTTTTGGTAGTATAGTGGCATTTACATCGTTTAATTACTTGTTAAAAACAGTTTCACCTGAAAAAGTTGCAACATCAACCTATGTAAATCCAATTATTGCAATGCTATTAGGTTGGTATTTTTTAAATGAAGAAATAACAATACAATCAATTATTGCAGCGTGTATTTTATTGTCTGGCGTTTATTTTATAAATACAAAAAAGAAATTGGTAATGTTTGCCAGATTTAGAAAAATAAAAAAAGAAGCCTAAAGATGTAAAATTAAGCCTTCTTTTATATTTAAAGAGCCTTGTTTTAAACAGAGTTTTGGTTATAATTATTTTGATTTTTCAGCAGTCATTTCAGTAGTCATTTTTTTGGTATTCTAAACATTTAATGATGCTGTATGGTAGGTATAGTTTCTAATTCTTTATATTATTCTTGCCAAACTTCAATAATTTTTTTAAATGTCAGAAATTTACTGGTTTGGAAAGGTTTGAGAATGATTTGGAGGGATATAAATAGCACTGCAGTTCCTGTTTCACTTTCGCAATTATTGCTTGTATTTAAAAGTTTATACTTGCGAATTGTTATTAAATAAAAAGTTATAAACTATTATATTTCAAAGTTTAAACCTTGTGAAATAAGTTCATCAAATTTTTCTTTGTTAAATGTATATAGAAAAGCGCCTTTTTTAGAACCTGACCTGTCTTTTTTAGTTGTTTTAGTTAAAATATCTAGCGATACTATTTTTTTTCTAAAGTTTCTGGCATCTAAAGGTTGTTGGTAAATACTTTCGTATAAAGTTTGTAATTCTGGTATTGTAAAATATGTGGGTAGTAAATTAAATCCAATAGGTTGGTGTTTTGCATTTAATTTTAATTGTTCAATAGCGTCTGAAACCATATCGCCATGGTCAAAAATTAATTTAGGCACTTTATCTAAATCAAACCAATGTGCGTCATATTTTTCAACGCTTTCCAGTTCAAATTTATCTACACTAATTAAGCTATAATATACTATAGAAATTACTCTTCCGGCAATATCTCTATGTACTTTTCCGTAGGTTTTAAGTTGTTTTAAATAGATGTCTTTTAGGCCAGTTGTTTCAAATAATATTTGTGCAGCACCGTCATCTAAAGATTGATCATCTTTTACAAATGCTCCAATTAAAGACCATAATCCTTTAGAAGGTTCAAGTTTTCTTTTAAAAAGTAATAGTTTTAATTTTTTAGAATCAAATCCAAAAATAATGCAGTCAACCGCTACTAAAATATTTTGGTTTACAGTATAAATATCGGTATTGTCTATTAATTTCATGAATTTTTCTTTTTGTAAATTTAATAAAATGTATCTAATACATTTTAAAAATTATAAATAGTTAATGAGGTTTGTGTTAAATAATTCACAACAGGTTAAGGATCTTGTTTAAATTGCTACGCTATTCTAAGGATATTCTGTTATAATTGGTTATTTTCGCACTAGATTTTAATAGTAGTATATGAAAGGAATAATTTTAGCTGGCGGTTCAGGAACACGACTTTATCCAATTACCAAAGGTACATCTAAACAATTGTTATCAATTTACGATAAACCAATGGTTTATTACCCCTTATCCATTTTAATGTTAGCTGGAATAACAGAGGTTTTAATAATCTCTACACCACAAGATTTGCCAAATTTTAAAAAATTATTTGGTGATGGAACTGCTATTGGAATGCAATTTTCTTATGTGGAGCAGCCATCGCCCGATGGTTTAGCACAAGCTTTTATTTTAGGAGAAGAATTTATTGGAAATGATGATGTTTGTTTAATATTAGGCGACAATATTTTTTACGGTGCTGGAATTGAAAGCCTGTTAAAAGATGCAGTTTCAACAGTTAGTAAAGAACAGAAAGCGGCAATTTTTGGTTATTACGTGCAAGATCCAGAGCGTTATGGAGTTGCTGAATTTGATAACGAAGGTACTGTAGTTTCCATTGAAGAAAAACCTACAAATCCAAAAAGTAGTTATGCTGTTGTAGGCTTGTATTTTTACCCAAATAATGTAATTGAAATTGCGAAAAATATTCAGCCTAGTACTCGTGGCGAATTAGAAATTACTACGGTTAACCAAACCTATTTACAGGAGAATAATTTAAAATTGAATAAAATGGGAAGAGGTTATGCTTGGTTAGATACTGGAACGCAAGATTCCTTGTTAGAAGCTTCAAATTTTATTCAAACTATTGAAAAAAGACAAGGCTTAAAAGTAGCTTGTATTGAAGAAATTGCCTTTGAAAAAGGATATATTTCTAATGAGCAATTACTTAAAATTGCAATGGAATACAAAGGAAATGATTATGGAAAATATTTATTAAAATTGGTAAAATAAGTTGAACTATGATTTTTGAAAAAACTGAAATACCTGATGTGCTAATTTGTAAACCAAAAATTTTAAAAGATGAAAGAGGTTATTTTTTTGAATCTTATAAAATGGAAAGTTTAGAAGCTGCTGTAGGACGTGAACTTACTTTTATTCAGGATAATGAAGCTAAATCTACCAAAGGGGTTTTAAGAGGTTTGCACTATCAATTACCACCGTTTGCACAAACTAAATTGGTACGTGTAATTCAAGGTAGTGTTATAGATGTGGTGGTAGATATTAGAAAAGATTCTCCAACCTTTGGAAAACATGTAGCAATTGAATTAAATGATGAAAATAAATATCAATTACTAGTCCCAAAAGGATTTGCACATGGCTATGTGGTTTTAAGCGAAACTGCAATTTTTAGCTATAAAGTTGATAATTATTACCATAAAGAAAGTGATCGCGGAATTATTTATAACGATGAGCAATTAGGGATAGATTGGAATTTTCCGGCATCCGATTTAATTATTTCTGAAAAAGATAAAGTACAACCTGTTTTTTCGAAAGCAGATTTATTTGAAAAAACACCTAGTATAAATGAGTAATATTTTAGTTACAGGATCAAATGGGCAATTGGGAAATGAATTGAGGAATTTAGCCGATGAATTTTCTATGTACTCACTTTTTTTAACAGATAAAGACACGCTAGATATTAGCAATTTTAAAGAAGTTGAAGCTTTTGTTATTAAAAATAAGATTAATGTTATTGTAAATTGTGCTGCGTATACCAATGTAGATAAGGCGGAAGATGAAGTTGAAATGGCAAACAACATAAATTTTGAAGCTGTTAAAAATTTAGCTGAGATTTCTAAAAAGTACCAGCTTAAATTAATACACATTTCAACCGATTATGTTTTTGAAGGTACTTCTCAAATTCCTTATTTGGAAAATGATCCAACCAATCCTAAAAATCAATATGGGAAGACTAAAAATTTAGGAGAAAAAGCCATGGAACAAATTAATCCAGCTAATTCTGTAATTATCAGAACTTCGTGGTTATATGCTGTTTCTGGACATAATTTTGTGAAAACTATGCTGAAATTAAGCAAAGAACGCACGGAATTAACAGTGGTAAATGATCAAATTGGCTCACCCACGTATGCATTTGATTTGGCAAAAACTATTTTTCTGATACTACCAAAAATAAACAATCAGAGCGTGGAAATTTACCATTATTCAAATCAAGGCGCTTGTTCTTGGTTTCAATTTGCTCAAGAAATAATAGCGGCATCAAAAAGAGATTGCAAAGTATTGCCGGTGTCTTCTAAAGAATTTAATTCAAAGGCTTACAGACCAAATTTTAGCTTGTTAAATACCGAAAAAATAAGAAATACATTTCAAATAGAAATTCCTAATTGGAAAGAATCACTTAATAAATGTTTGCTTAAATTAGGTGAAATTAAAGAGGGATAGAAAATAAAGATTAACTAAAAATAATAATTATGAAATCAATTTTAATAACGGGCGCGGCTGGTTTTATTGGGTCTAATTTAGTAGAATATTTACTTGAAAAATATCCAAGTTATAAGTTTGTGGTTTTAGATGCATTAACGTATGCAGGCGATCTTCATAATTTGAAAAAGGTTCAAGATGCTAAAAATTTTACGTTTGTAAACGGAAATATTTGTGATAGAAGTTTAGTTGAACGTATTTTTCAACATTATTACATTAATAATGTACTTCATTTAGCAGCAGAATCGCACGTAGATAATTCAATTTCAGATCCTGGAATATTTATAGAAACCAATGTAAAAGGAACATTTACTTTAATAGATGTTGCCTATAAATATTGGATGGAAAAGCCATTTGTATTTAAAACGGGTTTTGAAAATAATCGTTTTTTACATGTTTCAACCGATGAGGTTTATGGAACTTTAGGAAAAACAGGTTTGTTTACAGAGCAAACACCGTATGCGCCTAATTCTCCGTACAGCGCTTCAAAAGCAAGTAGCGATTTTATTGTGCGCAGTTACCATCATACTTACGGAATGAACACTATAATTACCAATTGTTCAAATAATTATGGCCCAAAACAGCACGATGAAAAACTAATTCCTACGGTAATTAGAAAAGCATTAGCAGGTGAGCAAATTCCTATTTACGGTGATGGAAGCAATGTGCGCGATTGGTTATATGTTGCGGATCATTGCAAGGGAATTGATATTGCTTTTCATAAGGGTAAAAGTGGTGAGGTTTACAATATTGGCGGAAAAAATGAGCAAAATAATAATTATATTGCATCTAAAATTTGCGAGCTGTTAGATGTGATACATCCGTTGAAAAAAGGAAGTTATAAAAATCAAATTACCTATGTAACAGATCGTGCAGGTCATGATTTTAGATATGCTATTGATGCCTCAAAAATTGAAAAAGACTTAGGTTGGAAAGCCGATGAAAATTTTGATTCAGGTATTGAAAAAACAGTAAAATGGTATTTGGAAAAATATAAAGAGTGATGCGTGAAGCGTTTTGAGAAACCACCGAATCGTCATTGCGAGGCGCGATAGCAACGTGGCAATCTCATCAAAAGGAGCAGATTGCCACAGTTTTTAGCAAAACTTCGCAATGACGAATAAAAAAAGTCTTAGTCTACGTTTTAGTCTAAGTAAAAAAAGGAACAGCCTGCACTGAGCGTAGTCGAAGTGTCATGCTCAGCTTGACTGGGGATCTGTTTCAAAGAAGTAAAGTTTAAAGAATGAAGAGAAACCAACGAACCGTCATGCTGAACTTGATTCAGCATCTGTAGCATTGGAACTCCAAACATTGAGATCCCGAAACAAGTTCGGGATGACGAATAAAAAAAGTCTTAGTCTACGTTTTAGTCTAAGTAAAAAAAG
>NZ_JBFHHX010000009.1:0-42609 GCF_041596795.1 Lutibacter sp. | reverse complement strand
TGTAATCATAACTTCCGCTTGTTAAAACTTTGTTTGATGAAAATTTTATAATTGTTTCTGAAGTTGTTTTTTCTATATGTAATGTAATTGGATTCATTTTAAGTTAAATTTTGTGCAAAAGTACTAAAACTTGTTTAGCAAATGTGTTAATAATAAAATAGACTGTCTAAAAAGTGAAATTTTGGTCAACTAAAACTTGTTTCGGCATCTTATAACAATTAGTTATTAATATAATAAGATACTGAAACAAGTAAAGAATGACGTATTTCAAGATTTTTTAGACAGTCTTTAATTTAATTAAATGTATGTTTAAATATTTAAGACAAGTGTTGCTGTAATTTTTGAAGTGTCTATATCCAACTCAGCCGAATTTACTTGTGTGTTTCCTTTGTAAAAATTATAAAAATCTGTGTTTTTAGAGTTTAAATACGAAATATCAAATCTTCCACCTCTAAATTTAATTCCAGCTCCTAATGAGTATCCTTCAATATCATCAGATTGATAAGCATCTGTTTTTGGATTTTTTTCATAATGGTAACCACCTCTAAAAGAAAAAGCTTCAAAACGCCATTCTGTTCCAAGTCTTAATTCGGTAGTGCTTTCTAAGCCGTCTTTAAAACCTTGGTTTTCGTAGCTGAAATCACCATTGCTTAGTTTAATATTACTATAGTTTTTATAAATGTAATCTAAACTAATTAAGCCCGATTTGTTAAAAATATAAGCCAAACTTCCTGTTAATTTACTAGGTGTTTTTAGTTTATAATCAAAACCATTAATACCAGAATAATCATTAGTAGTACTATTTGTAATGCTTTCATAAACATCTGCATCATATTCTAAATATTCTTCATTTAAAGTATACCAAATAGGCGATTGATAGGCTAAACCAATACGTAAATTTTCATTAGGTTTAGTAATTAATCCAAAATTTAAAGAAATTCCATCGCCAAAGGTTGCTAGTTCTTGTTTTTGATAAATATCTAAAGTATTTCCTTCGCCATCATTGTTATATTCATCTGTTAAAATACGTTGGTAATGCTCAATGTTATAAGTGCTTAAAGAAAAACCTAACATTAAATTGTTTTTATATTCAGAAGCAAATGTAAATGTGTATTTTTCACTTCTTCCATCTGTATAATTTTCAAAATAATGTCCATCAGAATTTAAATATACAACTTCTGGGTCGTAGATATCAGTAATAGGAGCATAGCCACTATTTCCTTTTGCGGTATACGAATTGTTGTAATCGTTAGTAATAGCATAGTTTAAACTAAGTGCAAATTTTCCCCAATCAGAATTTCGATTGGTTTTAAAAACCATTACACCACCTGCTTGTGAAAAGTTTAAATTTTCATTTTCACTTGATTGATTTACTCCGTAAAATAATGCGTTAGTTTTAATAGTTTTGTTATCTAATGATAATGCAACTTCACTTTTTGTAAAAACTACCGCACCTGCTGGGTTTATATCAATTGCAGATAAATCTCCACCAAGCGCACCAAATGCTCCACTCATAGAGTTAAATCTGGCAGAACCATTTATGGTTTCTTTAGAAAATAATTCACCTATATCATTATAACTTAGTGTTTGTTCTATTGTTTGGGCATATGTAAAATAGGAAACAAAAAGTACCACTGCTAAAAATAATTTTTTCATATCTATTAAATATTTTAATGCTATTATTAATTTCTTCTAGAACTACTTCTAGAAGAAGAACTACTTGATGATGTGTTTCCAGAGGATCTTGTAGATGAAGAACTTGGAGTATATGATCTAGAAGAACTGCTACTTGAAGAAGAACTGCTAGATGATCTGTTATAAGATGAATTAGTATTAGACGAACTTCTACTTGGTGTATAAGAACTATTGTTTTGTCTTGAGCTTGAAGAGCTTCTTACATTGTTATTATTCGATGAGTTTATACGTCTATTCACATTTTCAAAATAGTTTCTAGATCTGGTATTTACTTCAGAAGACCTTGTGTTTGAATTTATATTTCTTTGAATTGTAGAACTTGATCTTGTTGATGAATTTCTATCTGTTGAAATGGTAGAAGATCTTCTTGTACTAGAATATGGACTACTTGTAGTGTTTGTACTTCTTCTTGAGTTGGCGTATGGGCTATTTGTAGCGCTAGTTGTTCTTCTTGTGCTTGCTGTTGCCCTAGAGTCACTTCTGTTTGCAGATGTATAAGAGCTTCTTTTACCATAACTATCATATCTGTTATAACTATTGTTAAAAGGATAGTTGTAATAACCACCATAATATGGATAGTAACTGTTTCTATAGTAATTATAATATCCATAGTAATTGTAGTAACCATAAGGATAGTAACTACCGTAATAATAGAAAGGAGAATAATATCTATATCTCCAAGGATTATAGTAATTAGAATAATATGGATAGCCATAATAATCGTAATAACCATTATAGTAAAAAGGATTGTATCCAAATCCTACGCCATTATTTATTGAAATAGTAACATCATTAGAAAATTCCCAAGGAGCATTATCATTGTCGTAATTTTCTTCATCGTAATAATCTTCATCATAATAAGTGTCAACATCAGTAATAATGTCAGTACCATTTACGTCTTCAATTTCTTCTAATTTTCGAGAAAAATAAGTTTTATCAAATTCTGCTTCGTCAACAACAATAACTTCTTCTTTATTTTTTGTGTTATTATCTATATCATCTGAATAAGTTCTAGTATTGGAAGTGTAAATTCCATCATCGTAATAATTGTATGCACTTTGATATGTGCCACAAGAATAAAAGGCTGCAAAAAGCACAATTAATGCGCTTAATTGCAAATATTTTCGTGTAGTTAAATTTGAAACTTTCATAATCAGTTGAAATTTTTATTGTTGAACTATTAAAAAAAACTAATTTTGTCGAAATTAGCATTTTTATTATAAAAAGGTGCAATATTTGTGCCAAACTTTTGATTATGAGTAAGAATTTAACAAAGCGAGAAGTCGATTATTCCAAGTGGTATAACGAGTTAGTTGTAAAAGCAGATTTAGCTGAAAACTCGGCAGTTAGAGGTTGTATGGTTATTAAACCTTACGGCTATGCAATTTGGGAGAAGATGCAAGCCCAACTAGATAAAATGTTTAAAGAAACTGGCCATGAAAATGCTTATTTCCCATTATTTGTGCCTAAAAGTTTGTTTGAAGCAGAAGAAAAAAATGCGGAAGGATTTGCAAAAGAATGTGCAGTAGTAACACATTACAGATTACAAAACGATCCGGACAACCCAGGAAAGTTACGTGTTGATCCAACAGCTAAATTAGAAGAAGAATTGGTGGTTCGTCCAACTTCTGAAGCAATTATATGGAATACTTATAAAGGTTGGATTCAATCGTACAGAGATTTACCATTATTAATAAATCAATGGGCAAATGTAGTGCGTTGGGAAATGCGTACGCGTTTGTTTTTGCGTACAGCTGAATTTTTATGGCAAGAAGGGCATACAGCTCATGCAACTAAAAATGAAGCCGTTTCAGAAGCATTACAAATGCAGAAGGTATACGCAGATTTTGCAGAAGGTTTTATGGCAATGCCAGTTATTAAAGGTTCAAAATCTGAAAGCGAGCGTTTTGCAGGTGCAGATGACACCTATACAATTGAAGCCTTAATGCAAGATGGAAAAGCATTACAGGCGGGAACATCACATTTTTTAGGTCAAAATTTTGCGAAAGCTTTTGATGTGAAATACACTTCAAAAGAAGGAAAACAGGAATATGTTTGGGCAACTTCTTGGGGAGTTTCTACCCGATTAATTGGTGGGTTAATTATGACCCATTCTGATGATTTTGGGTTGGTATTACCACCAAAATTAGCACCAATACAAGTGGTAATAGTTCCAATTTATAAAGATGAAAAACAATTAGAAGCTATTTCAGAAAGAGTAGGTGTTTTTGTAAAGGAATTAAGAGCAAAAGGAATATCTGTTAAATTTGATGATAGAGATACCTTTAGACCAGGAGCAAAGTTTGCCGAATACGAATTAAAAGGAGTTCCAATTAGAATAGCTATTGGAAACAGAGATTTAGAAAATAATACTGTTGAAGTAGCTAGAAGAGATACTTTAGAGAAAGAAACTGTTTCACAAGATACTATTGTAGATTTTGTTGCAGATCTTTTAGATAAAATCCAAACAAACCTTTTTAATAGAGCCATTGCATATAGAAATGAGCATACAACCGAGGTAGATACTTTTGAAGAGTTTAAAAACGTTATTGAAACTAAAGGAGGTTTTGTATCTGCACATTGGGATGGAACAGCGGAAACAGAAGATAAAATTAAGGAGTTAACCAAGGCTACCATTAGATGTATTCCTTTAAACAATAAAATTGAAGAAGGATTTTGTGTGCTAACTGGCACGAAATCAACACAAAGAGTTTTATTTGCAAAATCTTATTAAAAAAAATGCAAAAAAAATTTTGAGAAGTGGAAATAAGTTGTATTTTTGCATCCGCAATAACGAAATAAAAGTGTTGTTGTAAAACAAAAAATAATGGTCCGTTCGTCTAGGGGTTAGGACGCCAGGTTTTCATCCTGGTAACAGGGGTTCGATTCCCCTACGGACTACAAAAAAAATTAATACAGAATTTATAATGGCAAATCATAAGTCAGCATTAAAAAGAATTAGAAGTAATCGCGCAAAGCAATTAAGAAATAAATATCAGCATAAAACTACTCGTAATGCTGTTAGAGATTTACGTGCAGCGACAGAGAAGAAAGACGCTGAAGAGATGTTTACTAAAGTTATTTCTATGTTGGATAAATTAGCTAAAAAGAATATTATCCACAAAAACAAAGCAAGTAATTTAAAATCTAAATTAACTAAGCACGTAGCTGCCTTATAATTTATATTTTAATTAAAAAATTAGAAGCATCCATTAGGATGCTTTTTTTTTGCCTTTATTTTTGGGTGGTATTTAATTTTTAGGTATCAAGTTTTATCAACCCCAATTTAAAAATGATTATTTTTTTTGGACAATTGTTTACAAATTTCATTCTACTAAATAGTGGTTTAATTATGCTTAAAAAGTATTCATTTTTTTGCTCTTAATAAGGATTGAATACTTTATATAAAGTATGTTTTGAAGTTTTAAAAGAGATTAAATCATTATAAGGTAAAATTCTTACGTGCAGAATTCTATTCAGGAATTATTACTATAATGTTGGTTATCAAATTTAGAACATCCCTAAATTATTTATTATAAAGTAAACGAGGTATAAAATAAAGCTAGAGAATGGTTTTAAGCTCATTTAGGAGTGTTTTACCATTCATAAATTCTATTGGCATCTAATTTAATAAATATAAAAAGAAGCACTGTAAAACCCCATAAAGCAGAACCACCATAACTAAAGAATGGTAAAGGAATACCAATAGTAGGCACTAAACCTATTACCATTCCAACATTAATGGTAAAATGCGTAAAAAAGATAGCGGCAATACTATAGCCGTAAACTCTACTAAATTTTGTTTTTTGACGTTCAGCAATTCTTATTATTCTTAAAATAAAAAGAGCGAATAACAATATTACAATACTGCTTCCTATAAAGCCCCATTCTTCGCCAACGGTTGTAAAAATGTAATCGGTTTGTTGTTCTGGAACAAAATCTCCTTTGGTGCGTTCACCTTCTAAAAAACCTTTACCTAAAAAACCTCCATTTGCAATAGTGGTTACGGATTGATTTGTGTTATAGCCAATGCTTTTAGTATCGGCAGTTTTACCTAAAAGAATATTAAATCTATCTCTATGTCTTTGTTCAAATACGTGATTGAACACTAAATCTATACTAAAAATAAAAAGAGCAGACATTAAGTAAATACCTATAATGTTAATCCAACCTCTTCTAAATGCTTTTTTTCTATAAAAATTAAAGTATAGTAAAATTAAAACAAATAGGGCAAGAGATCCAAGAAGTGTTGTTGTAGATCCAAAAATTAGTGTAGATATAAATAAAGCCAATGCAACAATTCCTATTGTTATATAATAAAAAGGTAAACCCTCTCTGTTTAATACAAAAATAAAAGCTCCGTAAACAAGGGCAGAACCTGGATCTGGCTGTAACGTTATTAAAAGTGCTGGGATTATTAAAATAAACATTGATTGAAGTTGAGTTTCAATCTTTTTTAGATTAAAGTTTTTTTCACTTACTAATTTTGCCATAGCAAGTGCTGTAGCAGCTTTTACAAACTCTGAAGGTTGAAGGCTAAAAGACCCGAAACTATACCATGAAGTTGCTCCGTTAATGTTTTTACCTAATACAAACAAGCCAACTAATGAAATAAGTGAAACAAGGTAAATAATAGATGCGTATTTTTCGTATAATTTGGCATCAAACATTAAGATTAACAATATTAATGGGATACTTAAACCAATCCAAATAATTTGTTTTCCGTATTCTGAAGAAAAATTAATAATATCATAATTATCTTCGGTTACTGTTGCTGAATAGATGTTTAACCAACCTAAAAAAATTAGGATAAAGTAGAATAATACCAGTAACCAATCAATTCCTAAGAAAATATTATTTTTTTTATGTCTCAATGTTTATACTATCTTAAAAGTTGTTTATCGTATTCATCTTGTATACTTCCTTTAAACATTCTTTCCTCAACAAGAGGTCTGTTTGTTTTACCGGTCAGATATTTTTCAATCATTAAGGTAGCAATTGGTCCTGCCCATCTAGAACCCCAATATCCGTTTTCAACAAATACGGCAATGGCAATTTTAGGATTATCTTTTGGAGCAAAAGCTATAAAAATTGAGTGATCTTGTCCGTGAGGGTTTTCTGCTGTTCCTGTTTTTCCACATATTTCAATTCCTTCAACTTTAGACCAATGAGCTGTTCCTGCTGGATTTTCAACCACATTAAATAAGCCTTCAATAACAGGCTCAAAATGTTTTTTATCGATAGTGGTGTAGTTAGGAATTTTAAATTTTTTATCTAAAGGAATTCCTTCAATATGTTTAGCAATATGGGGTGTAAAATAAAAACCTCTATTAGCAACAGTAGCTGTCATATTTGCAAGTTGAATAGGTGTTGTTAAAACTTCACCTTGTCCAATTGAATTAGAGATTGTTGCTGTTGATCTCCATCTTCCATTTGGATACACTCTGTTGTAATAATCGCCATCAGGAACATGTCCTTTTTGTCCTACAGATAAATCGTTATTTAAATAGTTTCCTAAGCCAAAACTTTCCACATGTTTGTTCCAAACATTCATTCCATCATAGGGTTTTTTATATTTTTCAATTACTTTTCTGTAAGCGTTTGCAAAATAACTATTACAAGATCTATAAATAGCCGTATTTAATTCTATTGGATAACCTGTTCCGCAATGACATTTCATAAATGAACCTGCTCCAGAGCCATATTTATAACCATGGTGGCACGTTGTGGTTGTGTAAGGTGTTATAACATTTTCTTGTAAGGCAACGAGTGCGGAAATTACTTTAAATGGTGATCCTGGAGGATATTGTGCTTGTAATCCTCTATCTAATAATGGTCTGCTAATACTATCTAAATAAAGTTTTGTAAAGTTAGCAGAGCGTTCTCTACCAACCATTAAATTAGGATCGTATGTTGGCATTGAAATTAGGGCTAAAATTTCTCCAGTACTTGGTTCTATAGCTACAATTCCACCTCTTTTATTTGCCATTAAAGCTTCTCCGTATTGCTGAATTCTAGAGTCTATAGTTAAAGTAATATCTTTTCCTGGAATTGGTAATGTATCATACAAACCATTTTTATACGATCCAATTTCTTTATTAAATCTGTTTCTTTGAATAAATTTTACACCTTTTCTACCTCTTAAAACGTCTTCATAGGTTTTTTCAATACCAGAAGTTCCAATTAATTCACCTAATTGATAATAAGGATTTTTAGCAATTAAACCTTCATTTACTTCACTTATATAGCCCAAAACGTTTGGAGCAGATTTTATTGGATATTCGCGAATAGATCTTTTTTGAATATAAAAACCTTTGTATTTGTACATTTTTTCTTGCAGAAAAGCATAATCGCTTTTTGAAAGCTGAGGTAGAAAAATGGAAGGAATTCTAGGTGAATATCGTATGGCTTTTTCTGTTCTTTTAATTAAATCTTCTTTGGTTATTTTTAAAAGTGAACAAAATTCTAAAGTATCTAAATTTTTTACTTCATTAGGAATCAACATAATATCATAAGATACCTGATTGGCAACTAATAAAATACCATTTCTATCGTAAATATAACCTCTTTCAGGATAATCATAAACTGCTTTAATGGCAGAATTATTTAGGGTTGGAATACTATACGAGTTGTCTAATATTTGTAAATAAAAGAGACGTGCAATGTAAATAACACTGATTAGTACTACTGAAAAAGTTAAAAGATTAAATCTTTTCATTATTTTTTCTTGGTGAATAAAATGATTCCTAAAATACTTAAAAGTATTGTGAATACTCCTGTTATTAACGTATTAAATAGGATTGATAGTATAGCATTAAAGCTAAAATATTCTAAACTAAATAAAACAAAATGATGAATAAGAGTTAAAATTGTAATAAAAGAAATTGCTTTTAAAAAGGCAATACTTCTTAAATTAAAAAGCACATAATCAAAATCAGATTTACCTAAAACCAAATTTAAAATTGGAATTCTTATAAACGCAATAAATAGGGTAGACGCTGCATGAATTCCACCTGAATCTGAAAAAAAATCTATACTTAAACCTAATAAAAAACTAAGTATTAAAAAAGCAGATTTATTTTTTTTGATAGGAAAAAGGAAAATCCAAACAATGTATACTAATGGATTTATAAAACCAAATAGGTTTACATGGTTTAAAACTAAAACTTGTAAAAGCAGTAAACCTATAAATCGGATAATATTTGCAATAACTATATTATTCATTAGTTGATTTTTCTTCTAATTTTAGTTGTTCCTCTTTTTGTAGGTTTTTTACAATTTGAACTTGTCCAATAGCGCTCATGTCATTAAATAACAGAACATTTACTTGATGGTATAAATGATTTTTTATAATAATTTCATCAATGGTACCAATATTAATTCCTTCAGGAAATATAGCAGATTTTCCACCAGTAATTATGGTATCTCCTTTTTTTAATTTCGCTTGTCTAGGAAAATCAGTAATTTGAACATACGCATAATCTTCGCCATTCCAAATTAATGAACCAAAATGATTACTGTTTTTTAGTTTAACGTTAATTTTAGAATTGCTGTTAAGTATTGAAAGAACAGTGGCATAATTGGTTGAAATATTTTTAACCACACCAATAACTCCTTTACTGTTAATTACACCTAATTCTGGAGTAATACCTTTATTAGAACCTTTATTTATAGTTAAATAGTTGTTTCTTTTAGTGTAATTATTGTTGATTACTTTGGCAATTGTATAGTGGTAATTTTGAATTGAATCTGAAAAATTATAGATACTATCATTAGAAGGTACTCCTATTTTATCCAATTGATTTTTCAACCTTACATTTTCTTCATTTAAAAGTTGGTTTTCCTTTTTTAAATGAAAGTACTCGCTTACAGAATTAACTTTAGTGTAAAAACCGCCACTAATAAAATTAGCAGAATTTACAAACTTACTCTGATGATAAGAATGTTGTTGAATGGTTAAAGAAAATGCAATAATTTCCAACAGAAGAAACAGCAGAAAGTATCTATATTTTCTGATAAAATAAATTAGTTGCTGCATATTAGGTGTTGGAAATTATCTTATTTCATTAATACATTTTTGAATTTTTCAAGGTCTTTTAAGGCAATTCCTGTTCCTCTAACAACTGCTCTTAATGGATCTTCAGCCACATACACTGGTAAGTCGGTTTTTCTAGATAAACGTTTGTCTAAACCTCTAAGCATAGAACCACCACCGGCTAAATAAATTCCTGTATTATAAATATCAGCAGCTAATTCAGGTGGTGTTTTAGATAACGTTTCCATAACCGCATCTTCAATTCTTAAAATAGATTTATCCAAAGCTTTTGCAATTTCTCTAAACGAAACTTGAACTTGTTTAGGTTTTCCGCTTAATAAATCACGTCCTTGAACTAACATATCTTCAGGTGGAGTTTCTAAATCTTCTGTAGCAGCTCCAATTTGAATTTTAATTTTTTCAGCAGTACGTTCTCCAACATAAAGATTGTGTTGTGTACGCATATAATAAGCAATATCACCAGTAAAAACATCACCAGCAACTTTTACGGATTTGTCACAAACAATTCCACCCAAAGCAATTACTGCAATTTCTGTAGTACCACCACCTATATCAATAATCATATTTCCTTTTGGCTGCATAATATCAATTCCAATACCAATAGCAGCAGCCATTGGTTCATGAATTAAATATATTTCTTTGGCATTCATATGTTCTGCAGAATCTATTACGGCACGTTTTTCAACTTCCGTAATTCCTGATGGAATACAAATTACCATTCGTAGCGAAGGTGTGAAAAAACGTTTTTTAATATTCGGAATATTCTTAATAAATTCTTTTATCATTTGTTCCGAAGCCTCAAAATCTGCAATTACACCATCTTTAAGCGGTCTAATTGTTTTTATATTTTCGTGAGTTTTTCCTTGCATTAGGCTGGCTTTTTTACCAACTGCAATAATTTTTCCCGTACTTCTATCTCTTGCAACTATTGAAGGTGCATCTACAATTACTTTACCATCATGGATTATTAAGGTGTTTGCCGTACCTAAATCAATGGCAATATCCTCAGTCATAAAGTCGAAAAAACCCATATATATTTTTGTTTTTTAAATTTTTAATTTGAAACGTTGCAAAGTTACTAAAATTAGTGTTTGAAATGACGGATGCCTGTAAATATCATAGACATTCCGTTATTATCACAATAATCAATAGATAACTGGTCTTTTATAGATCCTCCAGGTTGAATAACAGCATTTACACCAGCATTTTTTGCAATTTCCACACAATCTGGAAATGGAAAAAATGCATCACTAGCCATAACAGCATTATTTAGGTCGAAATTAAAGTGTTTTGCTTTTGCAATTGCTTGTTCCAATGCATCAACTCTACTAGTTTGACCAGTTCCACTTGCAAAAAGTTGTTTGTTTTTTACCAATACAATGGTATTAGATTTTGTGTGTTTACAAATTTTTGAAGCAAAAAATAAATCGCTTAATTCTTCTTTTGAAGGTTCTTTTTTTGTTGCTGTACTAATAACGCTAGCATCATCTGTTTTGTTGTCTTTCTCTTGAAAAAGAACACCATTTAATGCTGTACGGTAATTGTAAGCAGGTAATTCAATATCTTTTTGAATTAAAAGTATTCTATTTTTTTTGCTTTTTAATATTTCCAAAGCATCACTAGCATAACTTGGAGCAATAACAACTTCACAAAATAAATTGTTTATTTCTTGTGCTGTTTCAATATCAATGGTTTTATTTGAAATTAAAACTCCACCAAAAGCAGAAGTTGGATCACCAGCTAAAGCATCTAAATAAGCTTGTTTTAATGTTGCTCTTTGTGCCAATCCACAAGCATTGTTATGTTTTAAAATTGCAAATGTTGGAGCATCATTTTTAAATTCACCCATTAAATTTACAGCAGCATCAACATCTAATAAATTATTATAAGAAAGTTCTTTACCGTGTAATTTTTCAAAAAGTTCATCTAAGTTTCCAAAGAAATATCCTTTTTGATGTGGGTTTTCTCCATATCTTAAAACTTCTGAAGTATTAAAACTTGCTCTAAAAGCAATTTCATCTTTATTTAAGTAGTTAAAAATGGCAGTATCATAATGACTCGATACAGCGAATGATTTTGCAGCAAAGTTTTTGCGTTCTTCTAGTGTAGTAACACCATTACCATTAGTCATAATTTGTAAAAACTCCGGGTATTGATCCATTGATGATACACAAATTACATCTTTAAAGTTTTTAGCAGCAGCTCTTATTAATGAAATTCCACCAATATCAATTTTTTCAATAATATCTTGCTCAGATGCACCACTTGCAACTGTTTTTTCAAAAGGATAAAGGTCAACAATTACAATATCTAATTCAGGAATTTGAAATTCCTCTAATTGCGCTAAATCATTATTATTTTCACGTCTGGCTAATATTCCACCAAAAACTTTTGGGTGTAAAGTTTTAACTCTACCACCTAAAATAGAAGGATATGATGTTAAATCTTCTACTGGAACTACGTCTATTCCTAATTCTTTAATAAAACTTTCTGTTCCTCCGGTTGAATAAATTGTAACACCTAATTCATTTAGTTTTTGAATAATAGGGGCTAAACCGTCTTTGTGAAATACTGAAATTAATGCTGATTTTGCTTTTTTAGTTATGCTCATTTTGTTGTGTTGTTACTTTTGCGCAAAGCTAATAATTATCAACAGTTTAAACAAAACAAAAGAATATTAAATATGAAGCTATTTGTTTTTAATTTTAGATTCAAAATTATTTACTAATTCTAAATAATTTAAAGACTCTGGATTATTTTCTTTTTTAGAAGTGAAAATACTAAAAAACTGAATTTTAGCCAGTGTTTTTTTAAATTTTAAATTTTTTTTCGGGGTAAATTTTAACATTTTAGAGACAATAAAAATTAATTTTACTTTTCTTTAATATCAAAATCATAGCAACAATTAAGGCAAATATATTATATTTTAATAAATATCGGCAACTTTTAAACATACAAACTCTAAAAGTTCTTCATCGTTTTTTGAGAACGGGTTTACAGTATGCGAATCAATATCAATTTGCCCTACATTATTTCCGTTTACAAAAATTGGAATTACAATTTCACTTTTAACTTTCCATCCACATGAAATGTAATTATCTTGCGCAGAAACATCTGGTACTACAAAATTTTGATTGCTTACAGCAACTTGCCCACAAATACCTTTTCCAAAAGGGATAATTGTATGCTCTGTTGGTTCTCCAGCAAACTCAGCTAATTTTAATTCATTTTTGTCACCATTTTTAAAGTAAAATCCAACCCAGTCGTAATACGAAATTTCATTTTTTAAGAAATCGCATATTGCTTGTAGTTTCTGAGATTTTGATGCGTCAGAATTTACAATAGTTGTGATAGAATTTTTTAGTTGAGATATATTCATAATAAGTTTGTAATTTTAGGCAAAAATAGAAATCTTTTTAAGTGCAAAAAAATAAAACAGTTATATTATTTTTAATTAAATTTTTTGGGTCGTATGCCATTTTATTTTTGTTGTATACTTTTTATTTAAATAAAAATCAGGGCAGCGTTGGTATGTATTCTTGTGCGCCAATTACGGAATTGGTTGCTAAACAAAGTAATTATTTAATTAATTTGGCAGGGTATACTTCTAAAATTCAGCAAAGTACTACGGAAATGTCTATTCATTTAATAATCAATCAAAAAAGTGTAGCCAAGGTAATTGAAGGTTGTAATGCTATAAGTATAATTATATTATTTATTGCTTTTATTATTGCTTTTTCTGGAAAATTAAAGCCTACACTATTATTTATTATTGCAGGAAGTTTGCTTATTTATTTTATAAATATTGTACGGATTTCTGCCATTGCAATTGCATTATATGAATATCCAGAATACGAACGTATGTTGCATGATTTTATATTTCCTTTAATGATTTATGGTACAACCTTTTTATTATGGATTGTATGGGTTACTAAATTTTTAAAGCTAAAATAATGGCCAAAAGTTTTAAATACGGAATTTTGTTTTTGTTGATTTTAGGTTTGATTGCAGTTCGTGCTTTTATTGAACCCTTATTCTACGATCCTTTAATTGAATATTTTAAGACAGATTATTTAAGTAAATCAGTTCCAAAAATTGATATGTTTCTTTATTTTCTGAATATTTCAATTAGGTATATTGTAAATTCAATTATTTCTATAACAATTATTTATCTGGTTTTTGAAAAGAAAGAGATTGCAGTTTTTTCTGCTAAAATATTTTTTGTTGCCTTTTTAGTATTAATGATGTTGCTATTTTTAGCATTATATAATTATTTGGGAAGCGGTTATTTATTTCTTTTTTATGTAAGAAGATTTTTAATTCATCCAATAATTTTATTAGTGTTAATACCAGCTTTTTATTATCAGAAGTTAAATTTTAAAAATCAATAAAAAATATTTTATAAATAGTTGTTATTTAGTTAAATACGGTTTATTATGCATAAATAATTTTGTTGTTTTTAAATTTTGTATTTTAGGCGTCTAAAAAAATAAATTTTAAACATTAATTAAACTATTATGAAAAAAATCATTTTTGTAGTTGCTACCGTTTTTTCTTTTGCAGTGTTATTTACTGCTTGTAAAGAAACTAAAAAAGAAGAGGTAAAAGAAGAAATGCAAATGGAAAGTCACGAAGGACATGACCATGATGCTATGAATGCTACAGCATACCAATGTCCTATGGATTGTGAAAAAGGCAAAACGTATGATGCTGAAGGAACTTGTCCTGTTTGTAAAATGGACTTAAAAGAAACAACCGGAATGGAACATGCTGAAGGTTGTAAATGTATGGAAGCTGGTGAATGTACATGCCCAGATGGAAAATGTACATGTAAAGATGAAATTGCTTGTGCTAAATGCGAACCAGGAAATTGTACTTGTAAAAACGAAGTTGCAAAAGCAGTTAATACTAGTTCTAATTGCGGACCTGGAAAATGTTCTTGTAATGCTTAAAAAAAAATGCCAACTTTAAAGTTGGCATTTTTTTTATTTGTTCAGTACCTTAAATTCTGCTCTTCTGTTTTTTGAATGCTCTTCTTCGGTACATTTAATGTTGTTACTACATTTATTTAATAACATTGTTTCTCCATATCCGTTTGCTTTAATTCTGTCCGCACTAATACCTTTAGAAATCAAATATTCTTTTGTTGAATTTGCTCTGTTTTTAGTTAATTGTAAATTATAATCATCGGGTCCGCGACTGTCTGTATGGTAATTTACTTCAATTTTAATGCTCGGATTTTGATTCATGTTATAAATTATTTTATTCAATTCAAGTTTTACTTCATTATTAAGTTCAAACTCGTCTAAAACAAAATTTAACGGCTTAGTTTCTATATATTTAATTCCATTTTTCTCAGTAAACAGAACTATTGGTTCTAATGTTAAAATAACATTATTTGGAACAGCGGTTTTATCGGTTGAAAAAAGTTGCGTGCTTACTTTTGTGTAATTATCTTTTTGAGCAACAATAGTATATGCCTTAGAACATTCAATTTCAAAATAAAAAGATCCATTAGAGTCAGTATCAGTTTTTGCTATTTCCTTGTCATGGTTAAATAATGTAATTTTTGCATTCGGAATTGCATTTTCACTAATAGATTCTTTAACTATTCCATTTATAAATTGTACACAAACCAAAGGTTCTATATCTATGTTTAATGTTAATTGCCTTCCGTTTTCAATGGCAGTTTTTAATCTAAATGCGTCTAAATTATTGTTTTTGAATACAGTTAATTTATAAGATGTTTCACAATGTAAAGGAAACTCATAAATACCATCTTCACCCACAGTAAAACTATTAATAACTTTGTTATCTTGGTATAAGTTTATAGTTGTATTTGGCAATGGTTTTTTAGTGATTTTGTCTCTAATAATACCCGATACTATTTGATTACATTCCAAAGGTTGTAACTCTAAAGTTTTACTATTCTTAAAATCTCTTGTTGTTGATGTTTTAAATTCGGTTGATTCTGTGGTATAATTGGAATTAGAAGCTACAATTTTATAAGTTTTATCGCAAGAAATATCAAAAGAGAATTGCCCTTTTTCATCGGTTGTTTTTTTGCCAATTTCATTGTTGTTTTCTACAATAGAAACCGATGTATTTGTAATTGGAAGTTTGGTTATTTTGTCAACTATTAATCCGTTTAATACTTGTTTACATAATTTGTGTTCCAAATAAACATTTTTTACAACTTTCTCATTTTTAACAGATGATGCTATATAATTTGTAGTATTCGAGGTCATATCAGCTTTTTCAGCTTTAATTTCATACGATAAACCACATTTTACATTAAAAAAGTAGGAGGCATCTTCATTGGTTTGAAAAGATTTTATTTCTTGATTTTGGTAAATAAGTGTAACTAGCGATTTCGGAATTATTTTATTGGTCACTTTATCTAAAACTGTTCCAGAAACAATTTGAAAACATTCATCAGGTTCAAGTAAAAGATCTTTTTTTACATGAAAATAATCTGGTTGTTTGTCTTCTATATAATCAGTTAAAAAGTTATAAGTATCATCAATATAGTCTGTTCTGCTAGCTACTATTTTATAATTGGTTGCACACTGGAATTGCACTGTGTATTTACCATCATTATTTACTTTAATAGTTTGAGTTTCAATATTATTTATAAATAATTTTAAGGTAGCTCCTATGGGTTCTTTTGTAATTTTATTTTTTATAGTCCCAGTAATTGTTTGAACACATTCTGGTTCTAAATTAAAGTCGTGTTTTATGTTGTCATTACTTTTATTTGAGGTAGAAAATTCATAAAAATCATTAATATAGTTTAGTGTAGAAGTTATTATGGAATAGTTTTCGTTGCATTCCACATTAAAAGAATAGTTACCATCAGTAACTTTTAATTTTTCAATTTCTTCACCGTTTTTATTTAAAGTAATAGTAACATTGTGGATAATTTCTTTAGATATATCATTTTTAAATACACCTGAAATTGTTTGGTAACATTGCTTGTTTAACTCAATATTTTGGGTAAATTTTTTCTCAACAGTATCGGTTTTAAATTTGTGTATTTTATTAAAATAACCGGTAGCTTTTACAGAAATTTTATAGTCTAAATTGCACTTAAGTTTAAAAGTGTATTCTCCTAAATTGTTTGTTTTTGTAATTGTAATTTCTTCTTCATTTAACAATAATGAAACAATTGAATTTGCAATTGGTTTTTTAGTTTCTTTATCTAAAATTACACCAGAAATAGTTTGGGTGCAATCTGTAAGATTTATAGAAGAATATTTGTTTAATGATAACGATTTTACTTCGTAGGTGTCAGTGCTCAATGTAATAAACAACGAGCAAGCTAAAAATAATTTAAATAGTCTCATTTTTTTAAACTTCTATATTAATTAATACAATGGTTAAATAACATTTTTGGGGAAATATGCACCTAAAAGTATATATAGATTTTTTTGAGGGGAAAAATAGCAATCAATTATAAAGATATAACCATTTTTTTAATGTTTCAAATAAAATTTGTAGATGGTAAAATATTGGTATTGAATAGTCTATTTTTTATTAAAAGTTGATTTTTACTATTATTTAGTTCTTTAACAAATAATTAAGAAATATTGGGTTTTGGTTTAATAAATTAGAATCTTTATTTATAAAAATTAACTTAATTTAACATTCTATGACAAAAAGGTTACTAACCTCGCTTTTAACAGCACTGTTAATTGTTGGAGTTTCAACAAATGTAGAAGCTCAACGTAAAAAGAAAAATGAGGAAAAGGAAGAGACGCCAGCTGCTCCCAAAACAAAAAAAAGTGAAATTGAACCGTATTCAAAAGTAATTACTAGCGATGCAAAAACTGATGAAGGTTTATTTAAAGTACACTTTTTAGATGAAAAATACTTTTATGAAATTCCAGATTCGTTACTTGAAAGAGAAATGTTAATGGTTACTCGTATTTCTAAAAACACTTCAAATAATAATAGCTTTGGTGGACAAAAAACAAATACACAAGTTTTACGTTGGCAAAAAAAAGATAAAAGCATTGTGTTACGTGTGGTTTCACATGACATTGTTGCCGATGAAGAATTACCAATACATGAAGCCGTTGTAAATTCTAATTTTGAACCTGTTTTGTTTGCTTTTCCTATAAAAGCATTTTCAGATGATAAAAAATCGACAGTAATTGATGTTACGGAATTATATTCAACAGATGTAAAGCCTCTTGGCTTACCTGAATATTTTAGAAAAGAATACAAAATTTCTAAGTTAGAAATTAAAACTTCTTTTATTGAATCTATTAAAAGTTATCCATTAAATATAGAATCTCGTCACGTAAAAACATACGCTGCTAGTGAACCACCGTCAAATTCAAGCACTGGAACTATTTCAGTAGAAATGAGTAATTCTATGATTTTGCTTCCAAAAGAACCAATGAAAAGAAGAATTTTTGATGAAAGAGTAGGTTGGTTTACAACAAGCCAAACAGATTACGGCTTAGACGCTCAAAAAAGTAAAGAAGTAACTTTTTTAGACCGTTGGAGATTAGAAGTGAAAGATGAAGATATTGAAAAATTTAAAAATGGAGAATTAGTAGAACCAAAAAAACAAATTGTTTATTATATAGATAGAGCTACACCAACAAAATGGGTTCCTTATATAAAACAAGGAATTGAAGATTGGCAAGTAGCTTTTGAAGCTGCTGGTTTTAAAAATGCCATTATAGCAAAAGATCCTCCAACAAAAGAGGAAGATCCAGAATGGACTCCAGAAGATGTTCGCTATTCTGTAGTGCGCTATTTAGCTTCACCAATTCCAAATGCAAATGGTCCACATGTAAGTGATCCTCGTTCAGGTGAAATTTTAGAATCAGATATTAACTGGTATCACAATGTAATGAGTTTATTACAAGGTTGGTTTTTTGTGCAAACCGCAGCCATCAATCCAGAAGCGCAAAGTGTAGAATTTAAAGATGATGTAATGGGACGTTTAATCCGTTTTGTTTCATCTCACGAAGTTGGTCACACTTTAGGATTGCCTCACAATATGGGAAGCAGTTCTGCTTATCCTGTAGACTCTTTACGCTCGGCTACCTTTACAAAAAAGCATAGTACTGCACCTTCAATAATGGATTATGCACGTTTTAATTATATTGCACAGCCTGGAGATAAAGATGTTGCTTTAATGCCAAATATAGGTGTGTACGATAAATATGCTATGAATTGGGGATATCGCCCAATTTTAGAAGCTAAAACTGCTGAAGATGAAAAACCTATTTTAGATAGTTGGATTTTAAAACACGCAGGAGATCCATTATACCGATTTGGACATCAACAAGCAGGAAGTGTAGTTGATCCAAGTTCTCAAACAGAAGATTTAGGTGATGATGCCATAAAAGCAAGTTTGTATGGTATTGCAAATTTAAAAAGAATTGTTCCTAATTTAATTAAATGGACTGCAGAAGATGGAAAAAATTATGACGATTTAGAAACCATGTATGGTCATGTGCTTGCGCAGTTTAACCGTTATATGGGGCACGTTTCTTCTAATTTAGGTGGTGTTTATGAAAACTACAAAACCTATGATCAAGAAGGATTAGTGTATACACATGTTGATAAAGCACATCAAAAAAACTGTTTAAACTTTATAAATGAACAATTGTTTTCAACACCAAATTGGTTAATTGATAAAGAAATTATTGGTAGAACTGAATTTGCAGGAATAACTGAAAGAATTAGAAGTACCCAAGTAAAGACTTTAAATAATATTCTTGATTTAGGAACTATGATGCGTATGATTGAAAATGAAACGTTGAACGGAGCTAAAGCATATACGTTAATAAATATGATGACTGATTTACGTAATGGAATTTGGTCTGAATTATCTTCAGGAAAAGAAATTGACACCTACAGAAGAAATTTACAACGTGCTTATGTGGAAAGATTGGGAGAGCTATTAAACGCTAAAGATGTAAAAGTAACTCGTAAATCAAGTTACGTAAAAACTACTGCAGTAACTGTAAAAGAATCTGATATTATTCCAATTGTAAGAGGTGAGTTAAACAGAATTAAAAAAGATGCTTACAGAGCTTCTATAGCTACAAGTAACACAGTTAAAAAATATCACTTACAAGATATTTCTGAAAGAATAGATGCTATTTTAAACCCAAAAGGGTAAGGGTTAATATTAAAGTTTAAAAAAAAGGCTCTCAAAATTTTGAGAGCCTTTTTTAATTATAATAATAAATTTATTACATCATTCCTGGCATTCCACCACCCATTGGAGGCATTGCTGGAGCATCTTCCTTAATATCTACCAATGTACAAGCAGTAGTTAAAATCATACCAGCAACAGAAGCAGCATTTTCTAATGCAATTCTAGTTACTTTAGTTGGATCAATAATACCAGCTTTTAACATTTTTGTATATTCATCCGTTTTAGCGTTGTAACCAAAATCACCTTTTCCTTCCATTACTTTTGCAACAACAACAGAACCTTCACCACCAGCATTTTCAACAATTTGACGTAGTGGTTCTTCAATAGCTCTTGCTAAAATTTTAACACCAGTTAATTCATCTAAATTATCAGTAGTTATTGTTTTTAAAACGTCAATTGTTCTAACTAAAGCAACTCCACCACCAGCAACAATTCCTTCTTCAACGGCAGCACGTGTAGCGTGTAAAGCATCATCAACTCTGTCTTTTTTCTCTTTCATTTCTACTTCACTTGCAGCACCAACATATAAAACAGCAACACCACCAGCTAATTTAGCCAAACGTTCTTGTAGTTTTTCTTTGTCGTAATCTGAAGTTGTAGTTTCAATTTGAGCTTTAATTTGACCTACTCTTGCTTTAATAGTATCAGCATCTCCAGCACCGTTTACAACTGTAGTATTATCTTTATCAATAGTAATTCTTTCAGCTGTACCCAACATATCAATTGTTGTGTTTTCAAGAGTTAAACCTCTTTCTTCAGCAATTACAGTTCCACCAGTTAATATAGCAAGATCTTCTAACATTGCTTTTCTTCTGTCTCCAAATCCAGGAGCTTTTACAGCAGCAATTTTTAAAGCACCACGTAATTTGTTCATTACTAAAGTAGCTAAAGCTTCTCCTTCAACATCTTCAGCAATAATTAATAATGGTTTTCCGCTTTGCGCAACTGGCTCTAATATTGGTAATAAATCTTTTAGGTTAGTGATTTTCTTTTCGAACAATAAAATGTACGGATTTTCTAAATCAGCTATCATTTTTTCAGGATTTGTTACAAAATAAGGTGATAAAAATCCTCTATCAAATTGCATTCCTTCAACAATATCTACATAAGTTGCGGTTCCTTTTGCTTCTTCAACAGTAATTACACCTTCTTTTCCAACTTTTTCAAAAGCTTGTGCAATTAAATCACCAATTGTATCATCATTATTTGCAGAAATAGAAGCAACTTGTTTTATTTTATCCGATTTGTTTCCTACTTCTTGTGATTGTGATCTTAAATTAGCAACAATAGCTTCAACAGCTTTATCAATTCCACGTTTTAAATCTAATGGATTTGCTCCTGCGGCAACGTTTTTTAATCCTTCTTTTACAATTGCTTGTGCTAAAACTGTAGCAGTTGTAGTTCCATCACCAGCTAAATCGTTAGTTTTAGATGCAACTTCTTTTACCATTTGAGCCCCCATGTTTTCTAATGGATCTTCTAATTCAATTTCTTTTGCAACGGTAACTCCATCTTTTGTAATAATTGGACCACCAAATGATTTTCCAATAACAACATTTCTTCCTTTAGGTCCTAATGTTACTTTTACTGCATTTGCTAAAGCATCTACTCCTCTTTTTAAGCCATCACGAGCTTCTATATCAAAAATTATATTTTTTGCCATTTTTTTTATTTTTTAATAATTAAACAATTGCTAAAATATCGCTTTCTCTCATAATTAAATAGTCGGTTCCATCAACTACTAATTCTGTTCCTGCGTATTTGCCATATAAAACAGTATCGCCAACTTTAACAGTCATTGGCTCATCTTTTAATCCGTTACCAACTGCAATTACAGTTCCTTTTTGTTGTTTTTCTTTTGCTGAATCTGGAATTATTAATCCTGATGCTGTTGTTTTTTCAGCTGGAAGAGGCTCAACTAAAACTCTATCTGATAATGGTTTAATATTAACTTTACTCATTTTTATTTAGTTTAAAAATTATTAATTCTGTGAATTAAATAGTCTAAAAGTGTGCCAAGGTTTTAAAACTGACAAATGTACTTTTTGAGGAGCTATTTAGGCAAAAAAAAATGCCAACGTGTCATTTACGATGGCATTTTTAAAGTATATTTTTTTGTTCAATTATTGAACTGTGTCTTGCGTAGTTGCTGGAGTTGTTGTTTGAATTGGCGCACTTTGAACTTCTCTGTTTTGAAGTGTGTTTTCAATTTCTGAACTTGTATCAACTGCATTTACTTTTGGTGCAGCAAAATTAGATAATAAAATTAGTGCTAATAATACTATAGAAAGTGTCCAAGTACTTTTGTCTAAAAAGTTAGTAGTGTTTTGTACTCCACCCAAAGATTGTGATCCGCCACCACCAAATGAAGAAGATAATCCTCCTCCTTTAGGATTTTGAACCATAATAATTAATATTAGCAAAAATGCTACTATCATAATTAGAACTAAAAATAATGTGTACGTTGTCATGACTTATTTTTTTGTAAAATTTTTATTGCTTTAATTCGGTTTGCAAAGAAACTACTTTTTTCTGGATATTTCAAACTTAAAATGCGGTAAGCTTTTAATGCATTATCATATTTTTTTTGTTCAAGGTAAACTTTAGCTAAAGTTTCGGTCATTAAGCTTTCGTTTTGATAATTACTTTCCTTTGAAACATCTATAATAGCAGCTTGTTTATCAACTGGTTTTATTTTTGGATTGGTTTCAATAAACTTATCAATTAAGCTAAGTTTAGACGCTATTTTTGAACTATTTTCTTCAGTTTCGGGTTCTTTTTCTTCAATTTCAGGGGCAGTTTCCTTTCTTTCAATTGGTTTTTGCGAAATTAATTGCATCCATTCGTTAAAAGAATGTGGTTCGGCACTACTAAATTGTAATGGTTTTCCTAGCTCTAAAACTTCAGTAGCATCGTTTGTTTCAATATCTGTAGTATGGTTTGTTTCTTCAATGTTAGTTTTGGCTAGATCAACTTCCTCAACAATGTTATTTTCTTCTGGCTTATCAATCTCAATTTCATCAACTTTGGTAATCTTTTCAACTGGGTTAACTTTTTCAAACTCTATAGGTTCTTCTTCGGTTTCTTCGGTTTCTTCAATTTCAGAAAGCTCAGTTTTTTCTTGTTTAGGTTTAAATAAATTGGTGATTTTAGACTGAAGTACTTTTACAGTTATAGGTTCAATAACTTCAATATCTTCTAAAACTTCAAATTCTTTGGTATGTTTTTTATCAAAATTTAATGAAGTAATGTATTCAAAAAGCACCTTTCTGTCAATGGTATGCGCAGCGGTTTTTTTAAGAGCAGTATTGTATTTAAAGTTGTTGCTATTTTTTAAACTTTTTAAATAAATAGCTCTGGAGGCTTGAAAATATGGAAATTCATGAATTATGTTTTCAAATATTTCTGGTGAAATATCATCAACATTTTCCGAATTAACCAATAAATTATTAAACTCCGTACTATTCATTTTTTTACCACTTTGCTACAGATGCGTTAAAAATATCTTGTGTTATACGCTCGAAAATTTCTGAAAAAGCATCATCAAGTGAACTTCCTGTAAGAATTACATCGGCATCATAATCATAGTAATGTGAAAAGGTTTTTTCAAAATTATCATCTTCTAATTTATTGTTGAAAAAACGAACGTTTACAGTAATTGTTAATCTGTTTTGGGAAGCTGTTTGATCTGCAGTAGCGGTCATTGGGTTAATTTTATACCCTGTAATTTCACCTTCAAATTGTAAATCTCCTCCAGATTTTACCAAGTTTAAATTAGTTTGTTTCAAAAACAAATCTTGTAAATCTTGTGTAAACGTTTGACTTAAGGTTGGTTCTACCAAAATGGCATTATTTGGAAAATAATCTATTTGAATTGTTTTTACATCAGATTGGATATTTGTTCCGCTAAAAGAATAAATACCACAACTTTGTATTGCAATTGTAAAAATAAATAATACTGCTAAATAGATTTTTTTCATTTTTTTATTTTTAAAACTTTTTTAAGATTCTTGTTGTTGCTAACTATTTTGAAACCGTAAAAACTCGATTTCAAAGATACTATTATTAACTATAAATCGTATTGTTTTATTTTACGATATAAGGTTCTTTCTGATATTCCCAATTCTTTTGCTGCTAATTTTCGTTTGCCGTTGTTACGCTCCAACGATTTTTTAATAAGTTCAATTTCTTTTTCTTGAATGGATAAACTCTCATCAGCGTCAATAGTTTCGGCAAATTCATAAGTATTAGAATCTGAGTATTTTTCGTTTAATCTAACAACTTCTACCTGGTTTTCTTCTTGCTCTTCAGGGATTTCGTTGTATATTTTTTTGATTAAATTTTTATTTTCCTCTTGTACCTTTTCTGCATCGCCACTTTGCATTAATTCTAAGGTTAATTTTTTTAGATCGTTAATATCGTTACGCATATCAAACAAAACTTTATACATAATTTCACGTTCCGAACTAAAATCACTATTACTTTTTTTACTTTCTATTATTGAAGGTAAATTAGTGCCTTTGCTTGGTAAATATTGTTGTAGCGTATTTGGAGTTATAATTCTATTTTCTTCAACAACAGAAATTTGTTCAGCAATATTTTTTAACTGACGAATATTTCCTGGAAAGCCATAATTTTCTAATAATTTTATAGCTTCATCTGTTAATCTCACTCCAGGCATATTGTATTTTTGCGCAAAGTCTGAGGCAAACTTTCTAAATAACAAATGAATATCGCTTAAACGTTCTCTTAATGGAGGTAAATGAATTTCAATGGTGCTTAAACGGTAATATAAATCTTCTCTAAATTTTCCTTTGTTAATTGCCTGATGCATGTTTAAATTGGTTGCAGCTACAATTCTAACATTGGTTTTTTGTATTTCTGAAGAACCAACTTTTATAAACTCACCATTTTCTAAAACACGTAATAATCTAACTTGGGTTGTAAGTGGTAGTTCACCAACTTCATCTAAAAATATGGTTCCGCCATCAGCAACTTCAAAATAACCTTTACGGGTTGCAGTTGCTCCTGTAAACGAACCTTTTTCGTGACCAAATAGTTCACTATCAATAGTTCCTTCAGGTATTGCACCACAGTTTACAGCAATATATTTGGCGTGCTTTCGGTGCGATAAGGCGTGAATAATTTTAGGAATATTTTCTTTTCCTACACCACTTTCACCAGTAACTAACACCGAAATATCGGTTGGAGCTACTCTTACCGCTTTTTCCAAAGCGCGATTTAGGTGCATATCGTTACCAATAATACCAAATCGTTGTTTTATTGCTTGTAATGAATCCATAATTTTATGCTCTTTTTCCTAATAGCGTTGCAGAAGTACAATCTTCTACATATATATTTACAAAATCACCAATTTTTTCATCTCCTTTTGGGAAAACTACCATTGCGTTTTGCGAGTTTCTTCCTTTCCAATGTGCATCAGATTTTTTTGATGTACCTTCAATTAAAACTTCTACAGTTTTACCTACAAATCGTTCTGTATTATATAAACTGTATTTTTGTTGCAATTGAATAATTTCATTCAATCTACGTTTTTTAACTTCTTCAGGAACATCATCTTCCATTTTTTTCTCTGCTAATGTTCCCGGACGCTCAGAGTATGCAAACATAAATCCGAAATCGTATTTTACGTAATCTATTAAGCTTAATGTTTCTTGATGTTCTTCTTCAGTTTCGCCACAAAAACCAGTAATCATATCTTGTGAAATTGAGCAATCTGGTAAAATTCTTCTAATATTATCTACCAATTCAATATACTCTTCACGTGTATGTTGGCGGTTCATTCTTTTTAAAACTGCGGTACTTCCAGATTGTACAGGTAAGTGAATGTATTTACAAATATTTTCGTGTTTTGCCATGGTGTAAATCACATCTAAACTCATATCCTGTGGGTTTGATGTTGAAAAACGAAAACGTGTTTTTGGAAATTCGGTAGCCACTAAATCTAGTAAATGAGAAAAATCTACGGCTGTTGCTTGTGCAATTTCCGAAGCATTTTTAAAATCTTTTTTCAATCCGCCGCCATACCAAAGGTAACTATCTACATTCTGACCTAACAGGGTAATTTCTTTATAATTAGAATCTACTAATTGTCTAATTTCTTCTACAATACTTTTTGGATCACGACTTCTTTCGCGCCCACGTGTAAAAGGAACTACGCAAAAAGTACACATATTATCACAACCTCTTGTAATTGATACAAAAGCAGAAACTCCGTTGCTATTTAAACGTACAGGAGAAACATCTCCATAGGTCTCTTCTTTTGATAAAATTACGTTTACGGCATCTCTTCCAGAGTTTACTTCTTGTAATAAATTTGGTAAATCTCTATAAGCATCAGGACCAACAACTAAATCAACAATTTTTTCTTCTTCTAAAAATTTTGCTTTTAAACGTTCTGCCATACAGCCTAAAACTCCCACTTTCATTGTAGGATTTATTTTTTTTACAGCGTTGTATTTTTCTAAACGTTTTCTAACAGTTTGTTCGGCTTTTTCTCTAATAGAACAGGTGTTTACTAAAACCAAATCGGCTTCTTCTAAAATATATGTTGTATTGTAACCTTCTTCAGATAAAATGGAAGCTACAATTTCACTGTCGTTTAAATTCATTGCACAACCATAACTTTCAATAAAAAGTTTCTTAGTATTTCCTTCTTTATTATCTGTTAAAAGCGCTTGTCCTTGCTTTTTTTCGTCTATAACTTTCTCTGCACTCATCTTTTTTATTTGGTTTGCAAAGATATAACCAAAAAATTAAAATTGTGACAGATTGGCAGAAATTTAACATCATTTTTAGATCATTAAAATGGCTTTTAACAACAAATAATTTGATTTAAAAAAAATCTGTATACATTTGTAGTCGAAAATCACTATAATATATATGGTGTAAGTTTAGAAAAAGAAATAATTTATGGCAAAAAATTTAGTAATAGTAGAGTCACCAGCAAAAGCAAAAACAATTGAAAAATTTCTTGGAAAAGATTTTCAAGTAGAGTCCAGCTTTGGTCATATTGCTGATTTACCTTCAAAAGAAATAGGAATAAATGTAGATGGTGATTTTATGCCAAATTACAAAGTGCCTTCGGATAAGAAATCACTTGTAAAAAAATTAAAAGATTTATCTAAAAATGCTGAAACAGTTTGGTTAGCATCCGATGAGGATCGCGAAGGAGAGGCTATTGCGTGGCATTTATTTGAGCAATTAAAATTAAAAGAAAATAATACAAAACGTATTGTATTTCATGAAATTACCCAAAAAGCCATTTTAAAAGCAGTTGACAATCCAAGAACTATAGATTATAACTTGGTAAATGCACAACAAGCACGTAGAGTTTTAGACAGATTAGTAGGGTACGAACTTTCTCCGGTTTTATGGAGAAAAGTAAAAGGAGGATTGTCAGCAGGTAGAGTGCAGTCTGTAGCTGTACGGTTAATTGTTGAAAGAGAACGCGAAATTATGAACTTTGTTCCGCAAGCATCGTATAAAGTGGTAGCGGAATTTTTAACTACAGAGGGAAAAAAATTTAAAGCTTCTATCCCTAAAAATTTTGAAACAAAAGAAGAAGCAGAAACTTTTTTAAAGTCATCAATAGGAGCAAAGTTTAAAGTTGATGATTTACAGAAAAAACCAGCAAAAAAATCTCCAGCAGCACCATTTACAACATCAACTTTACAACAGGAAGCATCCAGAAAATTAGGTTTTCCGGTAGCAAAAACAATGATGATTGCACAACGTTTATATGAGGCCGGTTTAATTACCTATATGAGAACGGATAGTGTAAATTTATCTGAAGATGCAAAAAATGATGCGCAGCAAGAAATAATTTCATCGTACGGAAAACAATATAGTAAGCCACGTAACTATAGTACAAAATCTAAAGGAGCGCAGGAAGCTCACGAGGCAATTAGACCAACAAGTATGAGTGAACATACTGTAAATGTTGATTTTGATCAAAATAGGTTATACGATTTAATTTGGAAACGAACCATTGCATCTCAAATGAGTAGCGCTCAAGTAGAACGCACAAATGTTAGAATTGCGAATAACAATAACGATAACATTTTTACTGCAAATGGTGAAATGATAAAGTTTGAAGGTTTTTTAGCTGTTTACTTAGAAGGAAATGACAATGAAGATGAAGAACAAGACGGTATGTTGCCAAAACTTTCCATTGGCGAAACCTTGGTAAACAAATATATTACAGCAACAGAACGATATACAAAAGGTCCTTATAGATTTACGGAAGCTTCTTTGGTAAAAAGTTTAGAAGAATTAGGAATTGGTCGTCCATCTACGTATGCACCAACTATTTCAACAATTCAAAAAAGAGAATACGTACAAAAAGGAACTATTGAAGGAGAAGATAGAAATTATACCGAGTTAAAATTGAAAGGTAAAGAGATTACAACTAAAATTTTAACTGAAAAAGTTGGGTCCGATAAAGGTAAATTAGTTCCAACAGATATTGGAAATATTGTAAACGACTTTTTAGTGGAGAATTTTGCAAGTATTTTAGATTTCGGATTTACAGCAAAAGTAGAATCTGAATTTGATGATATTGCCGAAGGAAAGGAAGATTGGATAAAAATGATTAAAGATTTTTATAAAAAATTCCATCCAAATGTAGAGCACGTTGCCGAAAACGCCGATAGAGCAAAAGGAGAACGTTTATTAGGAATAGATCCAGAATCTGGTAAAAATGTATATGCACGTTTAGGAAGATTTGGAGCAATGGTTCAAATTGGTGAAGCAACAGATGAGGAAAAACCTAAATTTGCAAGTTTACAAGGTGATCAAAATTTAACAACTATTACTTTTGAAGAGGCAATGGATTTATTTAAGCTTCCAAAAAAAGTTGGTAATTATGAAAAAAAGCCTGTTGAAGTTGCTGTAGGTAGATTTGGACCTTATGTGAAATTTGATGATATGTATGTTTCTATTCCAAGAGATGAAAATGCAATGGAAGTAGATTTAGAAAGAGCTATTGAATTAATTGAAGAAAAACGAGAAGCGGATGCGCCAATTGCAACCTACGAAAATCTACCAGTTCAAAAAGGAGTAGGACGTTTTGGACCATTTATAAAATGGAATAATATTTTTATAAATGTGAATAAAAAATATGATTTTGATAACTTATCTAAAAGTGATATTAAACAATTAATTGAAGATAAAAAGCAAAAGGAAATAGATAAAATTATTCATAATTGGCCAGAAGAAAAGATTACTGTAGAGAAAGCTAGGTGGGGAAGATCTAACATAATTAAAGGAAAAATTAAAATTGAATTAGCAAAAACAGTTGATGCTTCAAAATTAACGTTAGAAGAAGTAAAAGAACTAATTGAAAAAAATACACCTAAAAAGAAAACAACTAAAAGTAAAAGTAAAAAGAAATAATTTTTTTTATTACTTTGGTGCTGAAAAAGAAAAAATAGAACCCCTATAAATGAATTTCGAATATTTAAGTCCCGTTGACGATGCATTATTAATGCATTCTAAAATGCAAACCAATAAATCAATTGGGCAATGTATAGAAGTTTATACTTCGCAAAATAATTTTCCAAGTTTAGAAAATATTAAAATTGCCATTATAGGTGTTGAAGAAGATCGCGGAGCAGTTAATAATAGTGGTTCAGGTACTAATTTAGATTTTATCAGAAAAGAATTTTACGCGTTATATCCTGGAAATTGGCCTATAAATGTTGTTGATTTAGGGAATATTAAGAAAGGAAACACTATTGAAGATACTTATTTTGCCTTAAAAGAAATTGTATCAAGCTTATTAAAAATTAAAATTATTCCTGTAATTATAGGTGGTGGTCAAGACTTAACCTATGCAAACTACAGAGCATACGATTCTCTAGAGCAAACAGTAAATTTAGCTTGTGTAGATAATAAATTTGATTTAGGTTCCATAGAAGATGAGTTAAACTCTAAAACTTTTTTAAGTAAAATTGTTATGAACCAACCTTGTAATTTATTTAATTACTGTAACATTGGTTACCAAACATATTTTAATTCTCAAAATGAAATTGATTTATTAGAAAGTTTATTTTTTGAATCACACAGGCTAGGAGAAGTAACAAATGACTTGCAAATTGTAGAACCAGTTTTAAGAGATGCCGATATAGTAAGTATAGATTTATCTGCGATAAAAAATTCAGAAGCTCCTGCAAATTATAATGCTACACCAAATGGTTTTTCTGGGGCTGAAATTTGTGCAATTGCACGATATGCAGGCATAAGTGATAAGGTTTCTTCATTTGGAATTTACGAATACAATTCAAAATATGATAACAAAAATCAAACAGCTCAGTTAGTTGCTCAAATGATTTGGTATTTTATTGAAGGCGTTAATTATAGGGCAAATGATTACCCATTTGGGTTGAAAGATAATTATCAAAAATTTATTGTTCCTATTGAAAATGAAGTGCTAAATTTTTATAAAAGTAATAAAAGTGGAAGATGGTGGATGGAAATAAGTTTAAATGAAAGTAATAAATACAAAAGACATGCGTTAATACCTTGTACATATCAAGATTATATTAGCGCTACGGATCAGGAAATTCCAGATCGGTGGTTAAATACATTGAAAAAATTAGTATAAAAATTAAGTGAAAATTAAATTATATAGTTTAGTTTTATCACTTTGAAATAAATTATTGTTTTTTAAAATAAATAGTAATAGGTTTGTCTAAAAAGATTAAGTAAATTATTATGAGAAAAATATCGTTGTATATTTTATTAGCCTTATTTGTTTATAGTTGTGGGTCTAGTGACGAAGGAGAACTTGTAGGGGTAAGGTCTAAACGCGAATGGAATTCAAAAAAACCATTAGGAATGGTGTTAATTCCCGGAGGATCGTTTACAATGGGTAAAGAGGATGAAGATGTTGCTGGAGCGCTTAATTCGCCAGCAAGAACAGTCACTGTTAGACCATATTATATGGACGAAACAGAGATAACCAATTCAGAATACAAAGAATTTGTTACGTGGGTAAGAGATTCTATTGTAAGAACAAAACTAGCCTTGTTTTCAGAATTAATGTCTGATGATACCAACATTATTTTGGAAGATTACCAATTTAAAAATCCAGATACTTCTAGAATGACTCCTTATCAGAAATATATGATGAATAGTTATGGTAGTTTAGGTGATATTAATTCACCTCTTCAAGGAAGATCGTTAAATTGGGATGAAGATTTAATTTGGGAACCTAATGATTTTCCTGATATTTACTATTCTGAAGTGATGGATTCTCTTTACATTCCAATTGAAAACGGACTTGAAGGAAAAAGAATTATCGATACAAAAAAACTTAAATATAAATACTCTTGGTTAGATAGTGAATCTGCAGCCAGAAATAAAGGAGAAAGAAAAGACTTTATTAAACATCAAGTAATAGAAGTATATCCAGATACCACAGTATGGGTTAAAGATTTTAGTTATTCTTATAACGATCCTATGCACCAAGATTATTTTCATCATCAAGCATATAACGATTATCCAGTTGTTGGTGTTAATTGGGATCAAGCAAAAGCTTTTTGTAGCTGGAGAACTAAAAAGAAAAATAGCTTTTTAAGATCTAAGAAAAATGCTATTACTGTTCCATATTTTAGATTAGCAACAGAGGCTGAATGGGAATATGCTGCTCGTGGAGGTTTGCAATACGCAACATATCCTTGGGGTGGACCTTATACTACAAGTGATAGAGGATGCTTTTTAGCAAACTTTAAACCAAGTAGAGGAGATTATGCTGTAGATGGAGCCTTATACACTATGGAAGCAAAATCTTACAATCCTAATGATTATGGATTGTATAATATGGCTGGAAATGTTTCAGAATGGACAAACACAGCTTACAGCGAATCGTCTTATTATATTGGATCAACCATGAACCCAAATGTTGAAATAGATAAAAATAAAAGAAAAGTAATCCGTGGAGGTTCTTGGAAAGATGTAGCTTATTTTTTACAAGTAAGTACTCGTGATTATGAATATGCGGATTCAGCAAGAAGTTATATTGGTTTTAGAACTGTTCAAGATTTCTTAGGAACCAATATACAAGGAAAATAAATCAATAAAAATCAACCCAAACTTAACTATTAAAATTTCACGTTATGGCACAATCAAAATCAACTAAAAAATTATTTAATATGGCCTATGGGCTTGGAGCATCAGTAGTAATTATTGGTGCGCTTTTTAAATTAACCCACTTTCATATCGGTTTTTTAACTGGTGGAGTTATGCTTGCAATTGGGTTAGTTACAGAAGCAATAATTTTTGCTATATCTGCATTTGAACCTGTTGAAGACGACCTAGATTGGTCTAAAGTTTATCCAGAATTAGGTGGTGGAATGGCTAAAGAAAAAGATAAAAGCGATACCAAGGAAGCACAAACCTTATTATCACAAAAATTAGATGCAATGCTTAAAGAAGCAAAATTAGATGCTAATTTAATGCAAAGTTTAGGTGATAGCATACAAAATTTTAAAGGAGCAGCAGAAAATATTGCTCCAGCTGTAAACTCTATTGCTGCTACAACAAAATATAGTGAGCAATTATCATTAGCAGCTGCTCAAATGGAATCCTTAAATAGTTTATATAAAGTTCAATTAGAAAGTTCAACACGCCAAGCTGAAATAAATGAGCAAGTAGCTGTAAATGCAGGGAAGCTAAAAGAACAAATGGAATCATTAGCAACAAACTTATCTTCTTTAAATGGAGTCTATGGCGGAATGTTATCTGCTATGTCAAACAAAAAATAATTAGTTGTGTATTATAATTATTTATTAACAAAAAAAACTAATTAAAATGGCTTCAGGTAAATTATCAGCAAGGCAGAAAATGATCAACCTTATGTACTTAATATTTATTGCGATGTTGGCAATGAATATGTCTAAGGAAGTATTATCTGCTTTTGGATTTATGAATGAAAAATTAACAGTAAATAATGCTACTGCTGTTGTTAAAAACGATCAAATTTTGGCAAACTTGTCTACAAAAGCACAAGAACAACCAGAAAAATATGAATCTTTATATGAGTTAGCTAAAAAAGTTGATGTGCTATCTAAAGAGTTTAGTGACTATTTAGAGACAAAAAAAACTTATTTCCTTTCAGAGCATGAAAACAAAAAGGATTATGAGGCTATGGATAATTCTGGTATTGTAGATGAACACTTTTTTAAAGGTGATAAATATACAAAAGATGGTCAAAAATTTCTTGATATGATTAATGGATACAGAAATTCATTAAAAGAATTGTTAGGAGAAAAAAGTCCATTAACTAATAGTATAGTTGCAAGATTTGATACTTCTGATCAAAAAACAGAAGATGGAACACAGCCTTGGTTAAAAAATAGATACGAAGGGTTTCCTTTAATTTCTACGATTACTAATTTAACATCTATGCAAATGGATATTGAAACTACGCAATCTGAGATTTTTGGAACTTTATTAGGTGGTCAGTTAGAAAGTGATGTATCTATGTCTAACTATAGAACAATTTTAATTCCTGAAAAATCAGCTTTCTTTCAAGGTGAAAACTTTAAAGGAAAAATTGTATTAGGTAGATATGATGCTTCATTAAAACCTGAGCAAGTTGTAGTAAATGGAAGTGAAATTAAAACAATTCAAGATGGTGGAGCAATTTTAAACTTCCCTGCCGGAGCTGTTGGTGAAAGAGAAATTAAAGGTAAATTTGTTTTTATAGAAAATGGTAAACCTGTAGAAATTCCAATTGCTTCTAGCTATGCAGTAATTCCAAAACCAAATAGTGCGGTTATTTCGGCAGATAAAATGAATGTAGTTTATAGAGGTGTTCCTAACCCAATGACTATTTCAATTCCAGGTGTTCCAGATAACTTAGTTACTGCCAATGGCACTGGATTAAGTAAAGGTAGTGGAACTGGAAAATACATTATGACTCCTTCTACCGGAAACGAAGTTAAAATTAGTGTTTCAGGAAAATTACCTGACGGAACTTCGGTTAGTTCATCTCAAACTTTTAGAATTAAAGATATTCCTTCTCCAAACGGAACAATTAGAAAACAATTTGGATATGTTAAAATGCCAAGTTCAAGTTTAGAAAATTCTACTGTTGGAGCAGAATTACCAGATTTTGATTTTGATTTAAGGTTAAATACTACTGGATTTACAATTAAAGTTCCTGGACAAGGTGCAGTTGTTGTAAGAGGAGACAGAATGGATAGCGCTGCTCAAAAAGCAATTGCAAAAGCAAAAAGAGGAGATGTTGTTATAATATTTGATATAAAATCTTCGTTAATAGGTAATTCCTCTTACAAGATTAAAGATGCTTCGGCAGTAAGTATAGAAATTCAATAATAAAAAAATTATAAGAATGAATAAGAATTATATTTGGTCTTTTTTGGTTGTGTTTATGTTGGTAAATTCTTTATCAGCACAATCTAATTTATTAAATGCCAAAAAACCTTCTGATATTGGTAAAAAGACAATGGCACAAAAAGCAATTGACAATGATAAACCATTAGAATATGGATATATTGATGATAGAGATATTGTTTGGTCTAAAGTTGTTTGGGAATATATAGACCTAAATGAGCGTATTAATTTGCCAATGTATTATCCTGTTGATACATCTAATGTAACAATGGATAGAAGATCTTTATTTGATACTTTGTTAAGAGGTATTAGAAAAGGTGCTATAACAGAGGTGTATGATGATTCTTATTTTACAGCAAAAATGACAAAATCTGAAATTAATGCTAAGCTTTTTAGAATTGATACAACAGATGCAGGTTTTGATGAATTAAATGCTGGAAATAGAAATATTGATGAATATATTGACAAAATTAATTTAAGTTCTCAGGATATTGAAGGATTTAAAATTAAAGGTTTGTGGTATTTTGATAAACGCCAAGGAGAATTAAAATATAGGTTATTAGCATTAGCACCAGTTGCTCCAGATGTGCAAGTAATGGGAAGAGAAGATTTAGATATTACTGAACAACTTCCTTTATTTTGGGTTTGGTTTCCAGATGCTAGAAATATATTGCACGATATGAAAGTGTTTAATGAGAAAAACTCTGCATATCCTATTTCTTTTGATCATTTATTAAATGCACGTAGATTTAGTTCTATTATTTATAGAGAAGAAAATATTTATGGAGATAGAGATGTGGCTCATTATGTAAAAGGGAATTCTTTGTTCCAAGTAATAGAGTCTAACAGAATTAAAGACGAAATTAGAAATAAAGAATTAGATATGTGGAATTATTAATTCCATACTTTTTAAAACAAAAAACTCCTGCAAATTGCAGGAGTTTTTTGTTTTAATATATATTTGCTGTATATGAATGTAGATTATATTATTGTTGGTTTAGGTTTAGCTGGTTTAGCTTTTTCAAAAGAATTGGAAGCTAATAATAAATCATTTGCGGTATTTGAAAATAATTCGCAGAACTCATCAGTGGTAGCTGGAGGTGTTTATAATCCGGTTATTTTAAAAAGGTTTACGCCAGTTTGGGAAGCAAGCAATCAGCTTAATGTGGCTCTCCCTTTTTATCAGGAATTAGAAAATAAATTCAAAAAAAGGTATAATTTTCCCATTGATATTTTTAGAATTTTTAAATCTATAGAAGAGCAAAATAACTGGTTTGTTGCATCAGACAATCAGGCATTAAGTAATTATATGGTTTCTGAAATAAACCACTCGGCAATTGATGGAATTCAAGCAAATCACGGTTATGGAAAATTAGTAAATACAGGTTGGGTTGATACACAATTGTTATTAAATGATTATAGCGCTTATTTAAAAACTAAAAATGCTTTACTAAATGAAAGTTTTAACCATGCAGACGTAATTATTTCTGATGAAAATATTAAATACCAACATATAACTGCTACTAAAATTGTGTTTTGCGAAGGTTTTGGAATGCTGCAAAACCCATTTTTTAACTATTTACCAATGCAAGAAGCTAAAGGCGAATTGTTAATTATACACGCACCAAATTTAAAAGTTAATGCATTAATTAAAGCGGCTGTTTTTGTGTTGCCTTTAGGAAATGATTTGTATAAAGTAGGCGCAACTTTTAATTGGAAAGATAAAACTCAAAATCCATCGGAAGAAGGAAAAATAGAGCTTTTAGAGAAATTAGATACATTTTTAAATGTACCGTACAAAGTTGTTAAGCAGTTAGCCGGAATTAGACCAACGGTGAAAGATAGAAGACCTTTAGTTGGAACCCATCCGCACTATAAAAATTTAGCTATTTTAAACGGTTTGGGTACGCGTGGAGTTATAATTGCTCCAATTGCAGCTAAACAATTGTATAATTATTTAGAAAATGGAGTTAGCATTAATCCTGAGTATTCAATTCTTCGTTTTTTGAAAGATTAATAGCTTTTTTATCAAAATGAACAAAAATATTTATCCAAATAATTCGTGATAATCGAATGGTAATTGGTGCTGTTGCAATTAATATTATTACAATTGGAATAAAACTCTCTAATAAAGTTAAATTAAAAAACAATACCGAAATTGCAAATGTAATTATGGCTAAACCAACTGTTAAGCCGTAATTAACATACATTGCCCCATAAAAAAAAGAAGGCTCCATCATATATTTTAAACCACATTTAGAGCATCTTTCGTTCATTTGAAATGCTTTGTGAAGTTTAAATATATTTTTTTCTTTCATAAAATCTCCTTCCTGACATTTAGGACATTTATTAAATAAAATGCTATATAGTTTGGTTCCTTTTTTAATCATAACAAATGAAAATTTTTTATAATGATAACTTTAATTGAGTGCCAATTTTTTTTATAGTAAATTTGTACGTTTTTTTAAAACACATACAAAATTACACTAAATAATAAAAATAAATGCTTAACGTACATAATTTAACGGTTTCCTTTGCTGGTTCCGATTTATTTTCAGGGATAACTTTTAAATTGAATAAAGGGGATAGAATTGGATTAATAGGAAAAAATGGCGCGGGAAAATCTACCTTGTTAAAAGTAATTTCTAAAGATATTGAAAGTTCTGGTGGAACCATGGCTTTTGATAAAGATGTACGTATTGGATTTTTACGACAAGATATTGATTTTATTGAAGGACGAACAATTCTTGAAGAAGCATATCAGGCCTTTGAAGAGATTAAAGAATTAGAAGCAAAAATTGATCAAATTAACTTTGAACTTGCCGAAAGAACGGATTATGAAAGTGAATATTATCATGATTTAATGGTAAACCTAAACGAGTTTTCACATAGGTATGAGCTGTTAGGAGGTTATAATTATCAAGGAAATACCGAAAGAATTTTACAAGGATTAGGTTTTCAGCGAGAAGATTTTAATAAATTAACGGAAACATTTTCTGGTGGTTGGAGAATGCGTATTGAATTGGCAAAGTTATTATTACAAGATAATGATATTTTGTTGCTAGATGAGCCAACAAACCATTTAGATATTGAATCTATTATTTGGTTGGAAAACTTTTTAAAATCGTATGCAGGAGCTATTGTGTTAGTATCGCATGATAAAATGTTTTTAGATAATGTTACCAATAGAACTATTGAGATTTCATTGGGTAAAATTTACGATTATAAAAAACCGTACTCACAATTTTTATTATTGCGTGATGAAATAAAAGAAAAACAATTACAAGCTCAAAAAAATCAAGAAAAAGAGATTAAAGCAACACAACAGCTAATAGATAAATTTAGAGCCAAAGCAAATAAAGCTTCAATGGCACAATCTTTAATTAAAAAATTGGATAAAGTTGAGTTAATTGAAGTGGATGATGATGATAATGCCGTTATGAATATTCGATTTCAAGTATCTAAAGACCCCGGAAAAGTGGTTTTTGAAGCAGAAAATTTATCAAAAAGTTATGGTGATAAGCATGTATTAGAAAATGTTGATTTATTGATAGAACGCAATAGTAAAATTGCATTTGTTGGTCAAAACGGACAAGGAAAATCTACACTAGCAAAAATTATGGTTGGTGAAATTGCTCACGGTGGTCATTTAAAATTAGGGCACAATGTACAAATTGGTTATTTTGCTCAAAATCAATCGGAATATTTAGATCCTGAAAAAACAGTATTAGAAATTATGGAAGATGCTGCAACTGATGGAAATAGAGCAAAAGTAAGAGATATGCTTGGTTCTTTTTTATTTGGTGGAGATGCCGTAGATAAAAAGGCAAAAATGTTATCGGGTGGTGAAAGAAACAGATTAGCGCTTTGTAAATTATTGCTGTTGCCTTTTAATGTTTTAATAATGGATGAGCCTACAAATCACCTTGATATTGCTTCAAAAAATGTATTAAAACAAGCCTTAAAAAGCTTTGATGGAACTTTAATTTTGGTTTCACATGATAGAGATTTTTTACAAGGATTGGCAACTACAGTTTATGGTTTTAAAGATAAAGTTATAAAAGAATACTTAGGAGATATTGATTTCTTTTTAGAACAACATCAAATTGAAAATTTAAGAGAAGCTGAGAAAAGAACAGTTGTAGAAGCAAAACCAAAAGCGGAAAAAGTTGTAAAAACTCAGTTTTCAAAAGAAGAAGAAAAAGAATTAAAAAAGTTAAAAAATCAATTGTCTAAAATTGAAACTGAAATTGATACTTTAGAAAAAGAGATTTTAGAAATGGATGCTAAATTAGCAAAGGACTATGAAAAGACTGCTTCTGATGCTAAATTTTTTGAAACTTACGAGTCTAAAAAGAAGAAAATTGAAAAATTGATGGAAGATTGGACTGAAATTGAAGAAAAAGTAGCAAGTTGTTCTTAGATAATAGGTTAAGTAGGATTCAGGAAATTCGTTTTTCGGAAATAACAAACAAAAATGTTTCATTATTTATAAAAAGAGAAGACGAATTACATCCTTTTATTTCAGGTAATAAATTTAGAAAATTAAAATACAACTTATCTGAAGCTAAAGAGTTGGGGAAGTCTATATTACTTACTTTTGGCGGTGCATTTTCTAACCATATTGCAGCAACTGCAGCAGCTGGGTTTGAATTTAATTTTGAAACTATTGGAGTAATTAGAGGTGATGAGTTAGCAAATAATTTAGATGAAGTTTTAAAAAATAATGCAACATTAAAATTTGCGCACCAACACGGTATGAAATTTCATTTTGTATCAAGAAGCGATTACAGAAAGAAAAATTCCACTAAGTTTATTGCTAATTTAAATAATGAGTTTGGCGATTTTTATTTGGTTCCAGAAGGCGGAACAAATAATTTAGCGGTAAAAGGCTGTGAGGAAATTTTAACAAAAGAGGATGAAAAATTTGATGTTATTTGCTCATCAATTGGAACAGGAGGAACTATTGCTGGACTGATAAATGCTGCAAAAGAGCACCAAAATATTATAGGATTTCCTGCTCTAAAAGGAGATTTTTTAATTAATGAGATTCAGAATTATGTAAAAACCACCAAAAATTGGCAAGTAAATACAAATTATCATTTTGGTGGATATGCTAAAATATCTGAAGAATTAATTACTTTTATCAATAAATTTAAAAATGAAACAGGAATTCCTTTAGATCCTATTTACACAGGGAAAATGATGTTTGGAATTGTTGATTTAATTAAAAATGAGTATTTTAAAACCGGAACAAAAATAATTGCAATTCATACGGGCGGTTTACAAGGAATAAAAGGTATGAATGCTGTTTTAAAAAAGAAAAATTTACCCCAAATTATATGATTATGAGATTTTCAAGATTTTTAATTGCCGTTTTATCAATTATGGTTTTGGCTAGTTGTCACAGTAAAAAGCAAGTTGTGCACAAGCCAATTGCAAAAGCGCATCCAAAAGTGATAGAAAAGAACGAAGATGTTGTTACTAAAGAACAAGGCAATAGCAGTGATACTAATTCATTAATATTTAAATCAACAGAAGCGTATATTAACTATTTTAAAGATGCTGCTATTGAAGAAATGAAAATTTATAAAATTCCTGCAAGTATAACTTTAGCGCAAGGTATTATTGAATCTTCAAGTGGAAATAGTGAACTAACAAAAAGGTCTAACAATCATTTTGGTATTAAATGTCATAAAGAATGGGACGGTGATAGAACTTACCATGATGATGATGAAAAGGGAGAATGTTTTAGGGTTTATAAAGATCCTGCCAAATCTTATAGAGATCATTCATTATTTTTAACATTAAGATCTAGATACTCTGATTTGTTTAAATTAGATCAAGGAGATTATGTTGGATGGGCAAAAGGCTTAAGCGATGCTGGTTATGCTACAGACAGAAGATATCCAGCAAAATTAATTGGATTAATAGAGAAATTTGAACTACACAAATATGATACTCAAGTTTTAGGAAAATCGTATACTGTAAATTCAGGTTTGAAGGAAAAAATTGTATCAGAAAAAGTAGTTGCTAACGTGGCTAGTAAAAGTGGCTATCATACAGTAAATTATAACGATACGTTATTTTCAATAGCCAATAAATACGGAATTTCTGTAAATGAATTAAAAGAATTAAATAATTTAACTACCGATACAATTTCTATTGGTCAGAATTTGAAATATTCTAAAAATTCAGATACTTCGGTACAAGTTTCAACATTAAAAGAACATATTGTAGAAAAAGGTGATACGTTATACAATATTTCTAAAAGATATGGAATATCAGTAGAAGACTTAAAAAGGATAAATAATCTACAATCAAACGAACTTAGTATTGGACAATCAATATTAACTAAATAATAAAAAAACGCTGCAATTGCAGCGTTTTTTTATTAAATTAACTAAACTTAAATTTACTCATTTTGTAATGAGTTCTCGGATTGATTTAATTATTTCTTTGTGAACAATTATAATTATTATTGTTCATTTTATCAGATCGTTTGTTCATCCCCATTTGTCCCATATTTTTTTCCCATTTTTCATATTGATCTGCATTCAATATTTTTTTCATTGCAGCTTTTTGAGTAAGTTGTTTTTCTAATCGTAATTTTTCTCTATCAAATTTTTCATCAGCAGTTAGTTTTACTCCATCTTTTCGGTTTTTTTGGAATTCTTCTCTTTGAATTTCTCTTTCTTTGGCAGATGTCAACATTAATTTGTAAATTTCTTTTTGTTGACCTTCAGTTAAATCAAGTCTTAAAGTCATTTTTTTTGTTTGTAAAGTAGCCATTTGCTCAGGTGTATAATCAGAGCCTTGTCTGTTTCCTCCTTTTTTGTTTTGAGCATTCATTGTAAAAGATAGCATTAATACAAGTACTGTAAATCCAATTATTTTTTTCATAATATATAAAGTTTTAAAATGTTTTATGTTGGTAAGACTATTCTAAATTAGAAAGGTTTAATATGTTAACACTCATTAACATTGATTAACAAAAAGATAAAAACAATGCTAAAACTATTTTATTTAGAATAATTTAAAATAGTGTATTTTTGCAAAATATGATGAACAAACTTTCAGATTGGTTACCTACAACAAATAAAGAGGTGAAACTTAGAGGTTGGGAAGAATTAGATGTAATTCTTTTCAGTGGAGATGCCTATGTGGATCATCCGGCTTTCGGTCCTGCAGTAATAGGTAGGATTTTAGAAAGTTATGGATTACGAGTTGCAATTGTTCCTCAGCCAAGTGTAAACGATAATTTACAAGATTTTACTAAACTAGGAATTCCAAAATTATTTTTTGCAGTTACCGGCGGTTGTATGGATCCTATGGTAAGCAATTATACAGCAAGTAAAAGAAGACGAGACCATGATGCATACACGCCAAACGGAGACAAAGGTTTTAGGCCAGATTATGCAACTACTGTTTATACAAATATTTTAAAAGATAAATTTCCAGATATTCCGGTTTTAATTGGTGGAATTGAAGCCTCATTGCGTAGAGTTACACATTACGATTATTGGAGTGATACGCTAAAACCAACCATTTTAAAAGATTCTAAAGCCGATTTATTAGTGTACGGAATGGGAGAACAACCATTGCGTGAAATAGTAAATTTATTACAAAAAGGTGTTCCGTTTTCTAGTTTAACAACGGTAAAACAAACTGCTTTTTTATTAAATAAGGACGAAGAAATTCCGAAAAATAAAAATTGGAAGGATGTTACTATAAATTCTCATGAAGCTTGTTTAAAAGATAAAAAGGCATATGCCTCTAATTTTAAAGTAATTGAACAAGAATCTAATAAATTATTTGCGGATAGAGTTTTTCAAGATGTTGGAGATACAAAATTAGTTATTAATCCGCCTTTTGAAACAATGACAGAGGCTGAAATTGATGCTTCTTTCGATTTGCCTTTTACACGTTTACCACATCCAAAATATAATAAACGAGGACCAATTCCAGCGTTTGAAATGATTAAATTTTCCATTAATATTCATAGAGGATGTTTTGGAGGTTGTAGCTTTTGTACAATTTCTGCACATCAAGGAAAATTTATTGCTAGTAGAAGTCAAGAATCAATTTTAAAAGAAGTTGATAAAGTTGCAAATATGCCCGATTTTAAAGGGTATTTATCAGATATTGGCGGACCATCGGCAAATATGTACAAAATGAAAGGGAAAGTGCAAGAAATTTGTGATAGATGTGTGTCTCCTTCTTGTATTTCACCAGTAATTTGTCATAATTTAGATACCTCTCATAAACCATTAACTGAGCTTTATAAAGC
>NZ_JBFHHX010000008.1:0-42759 GCF_041596795.1 Lutibacter sp. | reverse complement strand
CCTATATAGCCTAATGTTGGAAAATAAGAGTGGCCAACACGGTCTAAAATTGGGAATCCCATTCTTAGAAAAGGAATATTTTCATCTCTGGCTATATATTTTCCGTAAGTATTTCCTATTAATAAATCAACACCTTCATTTTTAATCCATTGGTGTAATAAATACATGTCAGCTCCTTGTCCATTTTGGAATTTTGCTTCTGGAATTGTTGGAAGTAATATTTCTTCCAATTTTTGATGCATTTTTTTACCTGGAGTACCTGATACTACATAAACAGGTTTCATGTTCATATCTACCAAAAATTCAACCAAAGGAATTAATTGGTCGGGATCTCCAAATAAAGCAACACGTTTTCCGTGCAAATACTGTTGCATATCGGTTATCATATCTACCAATCTTCCTCTTTCGGTTGTAATAGCATCAGGAATAGCTACTTCAGCTAATTTAGAAAGTTCCATAATAAAACGATCTGTTGCTCTTACACCAATTGGTAATTCTATGGATTGAAACGGTACTTTACATTTATTTTCTAATTTTATAGCTGCATCTTCAGTGGCCCATTTACCAAAAGCTAACGTGGCTTTATTATCTCCTGTAGCAATAATATCTGAGATTTTAGTTCCGCCTTTTGGATACATTTCATAGGTGCCAGTTTGTGGTGCGTCAACTACATCAGAGGTGTCTGGGAAAAGTGTGAAATTTGCACCCATAAGATTTGCAATTCTTTTCACTTCTCTCATATCTGAGGGTTCAACCCAACCAGAAATAAGGTTTATTTTATCGTTTTTAACACCAGTTGATTCTGATAATAGTTTTACCATTCCGCTAACCATATTTGAATATCCAGTTACGTGAGATCCAATATAGCTTGGTGTATTGCAAAAAATAACATGTTTCCCTTCAGGTATTTTACCGCCATCTCTTGCTTTTTCAACAATTTGAGTAAGATCATCACCAATGGTTTCTGATAAACAAGTTGAATGTATTGCTATTACATCTGGTTCGTAAATTGTGAAAATATTTTCAATTGCTTGTAGTAGGTTTGATTGGCCTCCAAATACAGAAGATCCTTCAGTAAATGAACTTGTTGCAGCCATAATAGGTTCTTTGTAGTGACGTGTAAGTGCGCTTCTGTGGTAAGAACAGCAACCTTGTGAACCGTGACTGTGAGGTAAACAACCATGAATTCCAAGCGCGGCGTACAAAGCTCCAACAGGTTGGCACGTTTTTGCAGGATTTATGGTTAATGAATTCCTTTCCTTAATATCTTTTGTAGTATGTCTTAATAACATAATGTCTCTAATTTAAGTTTATAAATTGTTTTTGTAAATGGTTTTAAACTTGCTTAATAAGTTGAGTTTGCCATTTTTGCTACTAATTCTGGCTGATTTTTCCAAGGAGGTGGAATTAATCCCCAAATTTTTGTATTTACCATTTTGTCTATATCATTATAGAAATTAATTGCTCCTTTAAAACCTGCATAAGGCCCTCCATAATCGTAACTATGTAATTGTTTTAAGGGAACACCATATTTTTGAATTACATATTTTTCTTTGATACCTGCGCCAATAATATCTGGTTTATAGTATTCAATTAATTTTTCAGTTTCCCAGTGAGAAATATCATCAATAACTAAACTGTTTTTTTCCATATCTGGCATCATACCATCGTACTCACTAAATCCAAAGCCTTTGTTTTCAAGCGAATTTTTTCTATCTACCAAATCTTGTCTCCATAAAGATTCATCTTTAGTTATATCTAGTTCTTCAATGTTTCTGCTATCTGCATCAATTTTAATACTATCTAATACTTTACGTCCTTCATAATCATCTCTGTGTCCAAATTCGTATCCAGCAGAAATGGTACGCATTCCTATTTCAGCAAATAATTCTTGGTAGTGGTGAGCTCGAGATCCACCTACATACATCATACAAAGTTTTCCGGTAGTTCGTGTTTTTACATCTTCAATAGTAGCTTTTACTTCTAGCATTTCACGAGCAATAATTTCTTCAGTTTTAGCTATTAATTCATCATCTTCAAAGTATTTTGCTATTTTTCTTAAAGATTTTGCAGTAGCATCAGCTCCAATAAAGTTTATTTTTATCCACGGAATACCATGTTTTTTTTCTAACATTTCAGCAATGTAATTAATGGATCTGTGACACATTACCGCATTTAAATCGGCCATATGTGCATTTTCAAATTGATGAATTGATGAGTTACCACTAAAAGTTGATACTAGAGTAATACCCATTTCTTCAAAATATTTTTCTATCACAAATGAATCTCCACCAATATTGTATTCACCTAGAAGGTTTAATTTGAATTTACCTCCAGGATCTGTATTGTTTAATCCAACTACGTGTTTAAATATTCCGTTATTAGCAATATGGTGACCAGCAGACTGGCTTACACCTTTGTAACCTTCACAGCTAAAACCAAAAATATTGATTCCTAGTTCTTCTTTCATTTTTCTTGAAACCGCATGAACATCATCTCCAATTAAACCAATTGGACAAGTTGAAAACACGCCAATAGAATGTGGCTTAAATATTTCGTAAGCTTCACGAATGGCTTCTTCCAGTTTTTTTTCACCTCCAAATACAATATTGGTGTCTTGCATATCGGTAGAAAAACAATAATTCATGTAATTTTCTCCGTCAACACCAGCATCTGTTTGATTTCTTCGGGTAAGCCAAGCGTAAAAAGAACATCCAATTGGGCCGTGAACAATATTAATAATGTCGCGTGTTGGGCCTAATATTACTCCTTTACAACCGGCATAGCAACAGCCTCTTTGTGTTATAATTCCGGGAATGGTACGAATGTTTGCTTGAATTTCCTGATCTTCATTTGGATTATTTGTAACCAATGATTTTGCTCTTTTTTTGGCTACTTTACTGGGGTATTTACTTAAAATTTCCTCAATTAATTCTGTGGTATCTGGAAATATATTTTTATTATTATCTGTAGACATATTTTTCTCTTTTATCTGTTAATCTAATACACTATCGCCAGATTCTCCTGTACGAATACTTATAACCTCAGTACTTGGTAGTACAAATATTTTTCCATCACCAGGTGCTTCAGTTCTATTAGCATTCATAATTTCTTGAACGGCTGTTTTTACTTTAGAATCTTCCACTGTAAGGGTTATCATTCTGTGTAATCTAAGTCTTGGTTCTGGTCCTAATAATGCAATAGCTTCTGGTTGATTATTTTTAACGCCTTCCATAACTGCAGCATCCCATTTTCCTTTACCACGTCCATACACATGGCCAGTGGCTGTAAACGATGGTAAACCTGCGTTTGATAAGGCTTCCTTCGTTTTGTTCATTGTGTGAATTCGTAGAATAGCTATTATTGTTTTCATAGTTTATAATTCTTTTGTTCCACGACTTATTGTGTAAGCTTCATCAACTGGGCTTACAAATATTTTTCCATCACCAAAAGCACCCTTTTCGCCAGTACGAGCAGCCTCCATAATTGTTTTAATAGGGAAATCTTTATCCTCATCATTTACCACAATCATTAATAAATCTTTAGGAATTTCGTCGTAAGTGATGTCTCCAACTTTAATTCCTCTTTGTTTTCCACGACCTACAACAGCTACTTTAGTAACGGCTACAAATCCAGCTTCAAATAAAGCTTTTATAACGGTTGCAGACTTTTCGGTTCTTACAATGGCTCTAATTAATTGCATAATTATATTTTTTAAAATGAGTGTTTTATTAGTTTAAAATTCCATATTCGATTAGTAATCCTTCTAACTCTTCAATTTCAAGTGGTGTAGGAATTACAAACAATTTGTTCTGGTCAATTTTTTTAGCAAGTGTTCTGTACTCATCGGCTTGTGGATGTTCAGGAGCATATTCAATAACAGTTTTTCTATGAATTTCGGCTTTTTGAACCATGTTGTCACGCGGTACAAAATGGATCATTTGTGTACCTAGTTTTTTGGCCAATTCTTCAATCATTTGTTGCTCGTTATCAACCAATCTACTGTTGCAGATAAGACCACCTAAACGCACAGCTCCGGCTTGGGCAAACTTTACAATACCTTTGCATATATTGTTTGCTGCATACATTGCCATCATTTCACCAGAAACTACAATGTAAATTTCTTCAGCCTTTCCGTCTCTAATAGGCATAGCAAATCCACCACAAACAACGTCTCCTAATACATCATAAAATGCATAATCTAAAGCCTTATCTTCATCATAAGCTCCTAGTTGTTCTAACATGTTAATTGAAGTAATAATACCACGACCGGCACATCCAACTCCTGGTTCTGGTCCGCCAGACTCTGTACAGCTTGTATTTCCGTAACCTGGTTTAACAATGTCTTCAAATACAACATCTTCACCTTCTTCTCTTAAAGTATCTAATACTGTTTTTTGGGCTAAACCACCTAAAAGTAATCTGGTAGAATCGGCTTTAGGGTCACACCCTACAACCATTATTTTTTTTCCCATTTCGGCTAAACCGGCCACTGTGTTTTGTGTAGTGGTTGATTTTCCAATTCCACCTTTTCCGTAAATTGCTATTTTTCTCATAATATAAGTTTTAAATGAATAATTGTTTTTACGTATTCATGTACTGTGCCATTAAAATTTTTTGAGTGAAATATGGATTCAAAATATGATTTAAATAGCAGAAAATCAGATATATAAAAATAAACTTATATGTTGCAGGGTAGGTTTTAATAAATTTTAAACGTTACATTTTTGTAAGTTTTTTATATCATTTTTACAATAATGTAATTAAATAAAATGCAAAAAAAATAGTTAAACGATAAATAAAAAACATTGCTAATACGTTTTCGTTGTTAAAAAACACTAAAAAATCTTTTTTTATTGAAAAAAACGTATTTTTGTTTTAATTAATACCTTGAGTCGCAAGAAAAAAACAATTTGTGAAATGGCTACAGAATTAAATAACAATATAAAAGACGGGTTCAAAAGTCATTATTGTCATAAGGCCGATCGGTTTTGCAAAGGAGATACGGAGCTTCCGCTATTATTTGAAATTAGTACCATGATTAATAATAGTAGGTTTATTAAAGATATTATGGACCCAATTATGGAGCTGATAGTAAAATATTTAGATGCTGAACGTTCTATATTATCAATCTTAAATCGTGAAGTGTCTAAAATATTAATTGAAGCTTCTTACGGTGTTTCTTATGATGATAAAAAACAAGGCGGATATTTAATAGGTGAAGGAATAACTGGAAACGTGGTAAAAAGCGGGAAACCTATTTTTATTGATAAGATAGACGGAGCATTAGGATTTGCAAATAAAACCAACATGAAACTTCAGTCTAAAAACAAAAAAGATATTTCTTTTATTATTGTTCCTATAAAAATAGACTTTGAAATAGTTGGTACTTTAAGTATTTCTAGAGAATATGATGAAAGAGTGAATAAAGATGAATTGATTCGTATTCTTTCGGTTATAGGTTCTATGGTTGCAAGTGCTGTGCGTGCAAGACAAGATAGACTTGAGGAAATTGAGCGTTTAAAAAATGAAAACAAAAAACTGCATTTAGAACTTGAAAATAGATTTTCTTATGAAAATATTGTGGGAAATTGTTATAAGCTTAGAGAAGTATTTAAACAAATTGAGCAAGTTGCAAACACACAAGCTACCGTTTTAATTAGAGGAGAGAGTGGAGTAGGAAAAGAACTAATTGCAGATGCTATACATTATAAAAGTGAAAGAGCAAATAAACCATTTGTAAAAGTAAATTGTGCTGCTTTGCCAGAATCTTTAATTGAAAGTGAATTATTTGGTCATGAAAAAGGAGCCTTTACTGGCGCGCTAGAATTAAAAAAAGGTAGATTTGAATTAGCAGATAGTGGTACTATTTTTATTGATGAAATAGGTGAGTTATCGGCGCATTTACAAATAAAACTATTACGGGTTCTTCAAGAAAAACAATTTGAAAGATTGGGTGGTAGTAAAACATTAACAAGTAATGTTAGAATTATAGCCGCAACAAATAGAAATTTAGAAAATGCCATACTTGATGGAAAATTTAGGGAAGATTTATATTACAGGTTAAATGTTTTTCCAATATATATGCCTTCTTTACGCGAGCGCTTAAATGATATTCCGTTGTTAGTAGATCATTTTATTAAGAAAACGAACAAGAAAAATGGCACTAATATTATTCGTGTTTCATCTTCTGCTATTGATGCATTAATGATTTATAATTGGCCTGGAAATATTAGAGAATTAGAAAATTGTATTGAGCGGGCGGCAATTATAAGTACAGATCAAGTAATACGTATAGAGAACCTTCCTCCAACACTTCAAACAGCACAATCTTCAAGTACATTTAGCAAAGGTTCACTGCAAATTATTGTTGAAAAAGTGGAGAAACAATTAATTATTGATTGTTTAACAACTACAAATGGTAATGTTATGCAAGCTGCAAAGGAATTAGGTATATCAAATAGGAAATTAGGGTTAAGAATAGAAAAATATGTTATTGATGTTGCTAAGTATAAAGGAACTAAATAGTGCACTAATATTTATTTGCCTTACCTATTACATTTAGTTAAATTGCTTTTGAAATAGTTGCGTTGCAAATAGTATGAGCTATGGTGCTAATTTCTATTACGGCACTTTTTAAATCAGATAAATCTTCCTCTGATGGCTTTTCTGTGTGGTATTTATCAATAGAGCAAATAGATTGGATGTTTTCGTATTTTAAAATGCGAGATTTAAGTGTTTTGTCAATTGTTATTACCGATTCTAAAGCAATCAATAAATCTGTATATGTATGATTGTTTGGTAGACAATTATGAAAATCTAAAATGGCCATTGTGTAAGCTTCAAAAGACATAGAAATTAAATTATACCGTATTTCTGCGCCAAACCTACTTCTTGTTCCGTAAGCTTTTAAATATTGGTCGCCTTCTTGTAACCAAGTTTTCCAGTTGAGTTTTTTATTTGCCATAATATTTAAATAAATTGTAATTCTACTTCTTCGTTTTTTTGAGCTAATTTAAAATCGCCTTTAAGTGTTAGTGTACATTTTTGTTGTTTACACGCATTTGAAAGGTTTGTAAATAGTGTTTCTTTTTCGTTGCAGTCTTCATGAAAGTAGCAGAAAAAATTAGTTGGTTTTGAATCGTCAAATTGTATAATAAATGCGGTATAATCTGGAAATACCAAATCATCATAAGCATAGGCAACTTCTAATCCTGTGGCTATTTCAATTATTGAGCGTACTTTTTCTAAATCTCTATATTCCATAATTTAAAATATTAATAAGAACCAAATTCTTAATTGTTGATATTTTTCTGCTTGTTCATAGGTGGAACATTTAACCAATTGCATATTAATGGCGTCTTCAAATTCTATTTCGTTAAAATTCAATTGTTGTAATAATTTTTCTTTTGAAAGCGTTTCGCATAAGGTTCTTAATTCACTATGAATACTTGCTGTTTTTACAAAGGCTATTGCTTTACTTAATGCCATAATTTAGGGTTTTAGTGACATGAGGACACTGAACCACAAGAATTTAAGCTACACGTGCTGCTGCAACTTGGTCCTTCAGATAGTTGAAGAGATGTAAAAGGTTCTAGCTCATTGTTTAAAAATAAAGTAATGTTTTCTTTTAAATTTTTACTTTTTGCTTTGTAAACAGCTAAGCCACTTTCTTTAAATAATCGTAAAGCTAAATAAGGCATATGGCTTGTAATTATTACATAAATACTTTTATGTTTTAAGGCAATGCTAAGGTTATCATCTAAATTGCTAATTTCTTTAGTTTTTAACCAAGTGTAGCTATTGTTAAGACTGTTGTAAATACATGAATAATCTGTATTATGAAAACCTTTGGCTAATTTATTTTTTCCTTTTTCTAAATCTGTAATTGGGATAATTATTTTCATAAGATTAAAATTTTTAAAACTTTTAATTCAGTTTACAATATCAATATTAAACAGTGAGCAAATGAAATGCCATAAAATTTAAAACACTGAAAAACAGTTTTTTAAAATAAAATTTTATATAATAAATGTTACATTTATGTAATAAAATAGGTAGAATTTACAAAAATGTAATTATTATAAATCAGCTTTCATTTTTACTTTTAAATAGTATAAAGGCTTAAATTTTAATAGAGAAAACACACTGCTTGCAATGCTGCTATTTTATTGGTTTAAATTGGTAATTTTTAATTGTAAATTGTAAAATATACATTGTTAATTGAATTTGAATATCGTATAATTTTTACAAATAAAACAGCATAAATGTGTGTTGGTATTTAATGTATTTGGTAAATTATGTGTGTAATTGATAAAATGAAAGAAGGTGTTTAATGTTGAGGTTTTTTAATAAAATGCGTATTATTTTTGTAAATACGGCAATCAATGTAAATGGATGATCTTAAAAAATATGAAATGCTTAAATTGTGGTATTGGTATTTTTAGTAGAGAATATTTAAAGAAATAGCTTAGTACATTTTAATAAAGTGTTATAAATTAGTTTTCCATTCTTGTAGAATTTTTTATAATTGGTTTTAAATCTGTTTGGGTATCGTATAAATAAATTTATCACCTGAACATTTTTATCACTTTTTTTAAATTTGCATCGATTAAAATAATTTTTTTAGAATAATAAATACAATTAAATAAAAATAAATGAGCACTACATTATTTGACAAAGTATGGGATTCACACGTGGTTCGTAAAATTAAAGACGGACCAGATGTGTTGTTTATTGATAGACATTTAATACATGAAGTTACAAGTCCTGTTGCTTTTTTAGGTTTAAAAAGCAGAAATAATTCTGTTTTATTTTCAGAAAGAACTTTTGCTACTGCCGATCATAATACACCAACAATTAACCAACATTTACCTGTTGAAGATCCTTTATCTGCAAACCAGTTAAAGGCTTTAGAAGAAAATTCTGCTGAATACGGAATTTCGCACTGGGGATTAGGACATCAAAAAAATGGAATTGTTCATGTGGTAGGTCCAGAAAACGGAATTACATTGCCAGGAGCAACTATTGTTTGTGGAGATTCACATACTTCAACACACGGTGCTTTTGGTGCTATTGCATTTGGTATTGGAACATCAGAAGTAGAAATGGTATTGTCTTCACAATGTATTATGCAGCCAAAACCTAAAAAAATGAGAATTAATGTAATAGGTAAACTTGGTTTTGGGGTAACTCCTAAAGATGTTGCTTTATACATTATTTCAAAATTAACTACTTCAGGCGCAACTGGTTATTTTGTTGAATATGCAGGTGATGTGTTTAAGCAAATGACAATGGAAGGCCGAATGACTGTTTGTAATTTAAGTATTGAAATGGGTGCTCGTGGAGGTATTATTGCTCCCGATGAAAAAACATTTGAGTATGTTAAAGGTCGTTTATTTGCACCAAAAGGGGCAGATTGGGACAAAGCAATGAAATATTGGGAAACTTTAAGTACAGATGCTGATGCTGTTTTTGATAAAGAATTAACTTTTGATGGAAGCGATATTGAACCAATGATTACCTACGGAACAAACCCAGGTATGGGGAACGGAATTTCTAAAAATATTCCAAAAGCTGAAGACGTTGAAGGTGGTGTTGCTACCTACAAAAAATCATTAGAATATATGGGCTTTGCCGAAGGTGAAGCTATGATTGGAAAACCTGTAGATTACGTATTTATTGGAAGTTGTACCAATGGTAGAATTGAAGATTTTAGAGCTTTTGCCTCTATTGTAAAAGGTAGAAAAAAGGCTGATAACATTACAGCTTGGTTAGTTCCTGGTTCACATGTTGTGGAAGCAGCTATTAAGGAAGAAGGTTTGTTAGATATTTTTACAGAAGCTGGGTTTGTATTACGTGAGCCAGGTTGTTCTGCTTGTTTAGCAATGAACGATGATAAAGTGCCTGCAGGAAAAATTGCGGTAAGTACATCAAACCGTAACTTTGAAGGTCGTCAAGGGCCAGGTTCAAGAACATTATTGGCTAGTCCACTTGTGGCAGCAGCAACTGCGGTAACCGGAGTAGTAACTGATCCAAGAACGCTTTTGTAATTGATAATTAAAAATTAATAATTAAAAATTAGGTTGTAGGTTTTTTAAACTAAAAACAAATAACCAGCAACCAACAACAATATTATGGCTTACGATAAATTTCAAATATTAAAAAGTACAGCGGTACCATTACCAATTGAAAACGTGGATACCGATCAAATTATTCCAGCACGTTTTTTAAAAGCTACAGAACGTAAAGGGTTTGGAGATAATTTATTTAGAGATTGGAGATATAATTCAGACAATACACCAAAAGAACATTTTGTTTTAAACAACCCAATTTATACAGGAAAAATCTTAGTTGGCGGAAAAAACTTTGGTTCAGGATCATCTAGAGAGCACGCAGCTTGGGCTGTGTACGATTACGGATTTAGATGTGTAGTATCTAGCTTTTTTGCTGATATTTTTAGAGGAAACTGTTTAAATATTGGAGTGCTTCCTGTACAAGTTAGCGCGGAATTTTTAGATAAAATTTATAAAGCTATTGAAGCAGATCCAGCAACTGAATTAGAAATAGATTTACCAAAACAAACAATTACATTGTTGGTAACTGGTGAACAAGAATCATTTGAAATAAATGATTATAAAAAACAAAATATGATCAATGGTTTTGATGATATTGATTATTTAACAAAAATGAAAAACGAAATTAAAGAGTTTGCTAAAACTAGACCATTTTAATACGTTTTTAAATTGATAAAAATACATTAAAGAGGCTGTCTGAAAAGTATTGAAAATACGTCATGCTGAATGTAATTCCGCATCTTATTATAATAATTACTAAGTATTATAAGAATCTAAAATAAATTTAGGTTGGCTAAAACTTCATTTTTTTGAGACATCCTCTTTCATCTTAATTTTTGCCCAAATAACTGTTTAAAAATGAATAAAAGAAAAATAGAAATAATGGATACTACGCTTCGTGATGGTGAACAAACATCCGGAGTCTCATTTTCTTCAGTAGAAAAATTAACCATTGCAAAACTTTTGTTAGAAGAACTTCATATAGATAGAATAGAAGTGGCTTCGGCAAGAGTTTCTGAAGGTGAATTTCAAGCAGTAAAAAACATTACCGATTGGGCAGCAAAAAATGGGTATTTAAATAGAGTTGAAATGTTAACTTTTGTGGATGGCGGTCAATCTATTCAATGGATGAAGGAAGCAGGAGCAAAGGTTCAAAATTTATTAACTAAAGGTTCATTAAATCATTTAACCCATCAATTAAAAAAAACACCAGAACAACATTTTTCGGAGATAAAAGAAGTAATTAATTTAGCTCAAAAAGAAGGGATTACAACCAATGTTTATTTAGAAGATTGGAGTAACGGAATGCGAAATTCTGAAGCCTATGTTTTTCAATTTTTAGATTTTTTAGTTACGCAGTCAATTGCTAGAATTTTATTACCAGATACTTTAGGTGTATTAACTCCAGCAGAAACAAGGGAATATATTTCTAAAATTACAGCAAAATATCCTACAATTCATTTCGATTTTCATGCGCACAACGATTATGATTTAAGCGTTGCAAATGTTATGGAAGCATTATACGCTGGGGCAAAAGGTGTTCACTTAACGGTAAACGGAATGGGTGAACGTGCAGGAAATGCACCATTAGCAAGCGTTGTTGCTGTAATAAATGATTTCTTTAAAGATGAAATTGAAGTTTCAGTAAAAGAAACCTCATTATATTCTGTAAGTAAGTTAATAGAAACATTCTCAGGGGTTAGAATTCCTTCAAATAAGCCAATAGTAGGCGATAATGTTTTTACGCAAACTGCCGGAATTCATGCAGATGGTGATAATAAAAATAATTTGTATTTTAACGATTTAATGCCTGAGCGTTTTGGTAGAAAACGTAAATATGCTTTAGGGAAAACTTCGGGAAAAGCAAATATTGAGAAAAACTTACAAGAATTAGGCTTAACACTAAATAGTGAAGATTTAAAGAAAGTTACCCAACGTATTATTGAATTAGGCGATAAAAAAGAATTGGTAACTAAAGAAGATTTACCATATATTATTTCCGATGTTTTAAACAGTAATTTATATCAGGAAAGAATTATAGTAGAATCGTATGTGTTAACACATTCCAAAGGGTTAAAACCTTCAACAACGGTATTGTTAAAAATTGATAATGAATTATTTGAAGAGCACGCTAACGGTGATGGACAGTTTGATGCTTTTATGAATGCGCTTAAAAAAATATACAAAAGAAAGAAATTGGCATTGCCAATATTGGTAGATTATGCTGTGAGAATACCTCCAGGAAGTACTTCCGATGCATTATGTGAAACTATTATTACTTGGGAAAACGATACCAAAAGATTTATAACAAGAGGGTTGGATTCTGATCAAACAGTATCAGCAATTAAAGCCACACAACGAATGTTGAATATCTAAGCCTTCTAACCTTTGAAAGGGGATTTAGGTAAAACTAACAACTAGATACCAACATCTAAAAAAAGAAAATTAAAAATTAAACAAACATAAAATGAAATTAAATATTGCACTATTAGCAGGAGACGGAATTGGTCCAGAAGTAATTGATCAAGCAGTAAAAGTTTGTGATGCAGTTGCAACAAAATTTAATCACGAAATTAATTGGACACCAGCATTAACTGGTGCTGCAGCTATTGATGCTTGTGGAGAACCTTATCCAGATGATACTCACGAAATTTGTGTAAAAGCAGATGCTGTTTTATTTGGTGCTATTGGTCATCCAAAATATGATAATGATCCTTCTGCACAAGTACGTCCAGAACAAGGATTATTAAAAATGCGTAAAAAATTAGGCTTATTTGCAAATGTGCGCCCTACGTTTACATTCCCTTCATTAATTGATAATTCACCTTTAAAAAGAGAACGTATTGAAGGTACTGACTTAGTATTTTTAAGAGAGTTGACTGGTGGAATTTATTTCGGGGAAAAAGGAAGAAGAGATGGTGGAGATACTGCTTTTGATAATTGTGTGTACACGCGTGAAGAAGTACAACGTTTAGCTAAAAAAGGTTTTGAATTAGCTATGACACGGACTAAAAAATTATGTTGTGTGGATAAAGCAAACGTATTAGAAACATCTCGTTTATGGAGAGAAACCGTACAAGCAATGGAAAAAGACTATCCAGAAGTTACAGTTTCTTATGAATTTGTAGATGCAGTTGCAATGCGTTTAGTACAATGGCCAAATAGTTATGATGTATTAATTACTGAAAACTTATTCGGAGATATTTTAACAGATGAAGCTTCTGTAATTTCAGGTTCTATGGGATTAATGCCAAGCGCATCTGTAGGTACAGAAAATCAATTATTTGAGCCTATTCACGGTTCTTACCCACAAGCAACAGGTTTAGATATTGCAAATCCATTAGCAACAGTATTATCTGCAGCAATGATGTTTGAAATGGCTTTTGGTTTAACAGAAGAAGCTGAAGCAATTAGAAACGTTGTAAACAAATCGTTAGCAGAAGGTGTTGTAACAGAAGATTTGGCGGGTAAAAATAAAGCTTACAAAACTAGTGAAGTAGGAAATTGGTTAGCTAAAAATGTTTAATTAATTTCTCTAATTAAAAAAAAAGAGTCAATACGTAACGTGTTGACTCTTTTTTTTTGTTTGTAAATTCTAGCAGAGTAGATAAATATTACGTTTTTTAAACCTAATAATTATATAACTCTTGTAGGTATTATAAAAAGAACTTTTTCCTTTCGGTTCTTAATAAACTGTATTAATCATTCAATTTTAAAACAGCCATAAATGCTTCTTGAGGAATTTCTACATTTCCAACTTGACGCATACGCTTTTTACCTTTCTTTTGTTTCTCTAATAATTTACGTTTACGAGAAATATCACCTCCATAACATTTTGCCGTTACATCTTTTCTTAACGCTTTTACAGTTTCACGGGAAATTATTTTAGCACCAATAGCAGCCTGAATTGGAATATCAAACTGTTGACGTGGAATTAATTGTCGTAATTTTTCACACATTTTTTTACCAATATTATAAGCATTATCGGCGTGTATTAAAGCAGAAAGAGCATCAACTGATGTGCCATTTAATAAAATATCTACTTTTACCAATTTTGATGCTTTCATTCCAATTGGATGATAATCAAAAGATGCATAACCTTTAGAAACTGTTTTTAAACGATCGTAAAAATCGAATACAATTTCAGCCAAAGGCATATCAAAAGTTAATTCAACACGTTCTGGTGTTAAATAGGATTGATTTATAATTTGACCTCTTTTTTCTATACACAAACTCATTACTGGTCCAACAAAATCAGATTTTGTAATGATGGTTGCTTTAATAAAAGGTTCTTCAACTCGGTTTAATTTTGATGGTTCTGGTAAATCAGAAGGATTATTTACCAACAAAACTGTATCTGGGTTTTTGTTTGTAAATGCGTGATATGATACGTTAGGAACAGTAGTAATTACTGTCATATCAAATTCGCGTTCTAAACGTTCCTGAATAATTTCTAAATGTAACATTCCTAAAAATCCACATCTAAATCCAAAGCCAAGTGCAGCAGAACTTTCAGGAATAAACACTAACGATGCATCGTTTAATTGTAATTTTTCCATGGAAGAACGTAATTCTTCATATTCCTCAGTATCAACTGGGTAAATACCTGCAAATACCATTGGTTTTACGTTTTCAAAACCTTCAATTCTAGTTTTTGTAGGATTTTCAACCGTTGTAATAGTATCTCCAACTTTTATTTCACTAGCAGTTTTTACTCCTGTAATTAAATAACCTACATCCCCAGCTTTTATACTTTGTTTTGCTACTTGGGTTAATTTTAAGGTACCAACTTCATCAGCATTATATTCGTTGTTGGTAGCCATAAATTTAATTCGTTGGCCTTTTTTAATTTCTCCGTTAAAAACTCTAAAATACGTTTCAACACCGCGATAAGAGTTGTAAACTGAATCGAAAATTAAAGCTTGTAAAGGTTCATTAACATCTCCTTTTGGTGCAGGAACTCTTTCAATAATTGCTTTTAAAATTTTATCAACTCCAAAGCCAGTTTTTCCACTTGCGTGAATAATTTCTTCGGGTTTACATCCTAATAAACCAACAATATCATCGGTTACTTCTTCTGGGTTTGCACTAGGTAAATCAACTTTATTTAAAATAGGAATAATTTCTAAATCGTGCTCTAAAGCTAAATATAAATTAGAAATAGTTTGCGCTTGAATACTTTGTGCAGCATCTACAATTAACAAAGCACCTTCACAGGCAGCAATAGACCTAGAAACTTCATAAGAAAAATCTACGTGGCCAGGTGTGTCAATTAAATTTAAGGTATATAGTTCACCTTCATAGGAATAATCCATTTGAATAGCGTGACTTTTAATGGTAATACCTCGTTCACGTTCCAAATCCATATTATCTAATAACTGGGCTTGCTCTTCACGTGCCGTTGTGGTACCAGTAAAACTTAATAACCTGTCTGCCAATGTGCTCTTACCGTGATCAATATGAGCTATGATACAAAAATTTCTAATATTTTTCATGCTTCGTTTTCCTGTCTTCTTATTTTGCGCAAATATAACTAAATTGTTTTGCCTTTAACACGTAAATTTTTGTTTTAGTCGTGGTTAGGAAAAACAATACCAGCTTCTTGTCTAATATCGTCTAAAATTTTCATTAAATCTATACTTGTTGAAAGTGGTAAAATTGGACTTTCAATCAAATTATTATCCAAACATTCCATAACGTGAATGGCTTCAAACTGATAGCCTAAATTTGGACCAGCATTAAAAGTGATTTGTTTGTTTTTGTTTTGTTTATGAAGTAGTATTGGTTCACTTGAAAATCGATCATATTTTATGGTTCCTTTTTCAAAAATTAATTCTACATCATTTTTATAAGTACTTTTAAAACTTGAGTTTAAAATAGCTGTAGCACCATTCTCATAACTTAAAAACACGGTAATGCTTTCTTCGGATCCAGTTGGGCTAAATATAGGTGTAGCTTTAATTTGTGTTGGTTTTCCTAAAAACATTAATGAAGTAAAAACAGGATAAATTCCAATGTCTAACAACGATCCGGCACCTAAATCTAAATTAAACAATCTATTATTAGGATTGTAATCGCCTAAAAAATTAAAATCTGATTTTAGCATTTTTAATTTTCCTAAATCTTCATTTTTAATAAGCTCTAAAACTGTTTTAAATTTTGGTCTAAATCGCACCCAAAAAGCCTCCATTAAAAAGGTGTTATTTTTTTTAGATGCTTCAACCATTTGTTTAACTTCTTTAGAGTTTATAGCAAAAGCTTTTTCACATAAAACTGCTTTTTTGTTGTTTAAGCAAAGTAAACTATGTTCTAAATGGTGGCTATGTGGTGTTGCAATGTAAACCACATCAACATTTGAATCTTTTACCATTTCTTCATAAGATCCGTATGCTCTATCGAAACCAAATTCAGAGGCAAAGCTAGTTGCGTTTTCTAAATTTCTTGATGCTGCTGCGTATAAATTAGCGTTGGGTAGTGTTTTTAATTCTAAAGCGAATTTTTTAGCTATTTTACCACATCCTAAAATTGCCCAGTTATAATTTTTCATAATTGTAGTGTTTTCAAATTCAAATTTATAGTATTGAATTTAATTAAAACACTACAATTATGAAAATTTTGATATTAATGAAATTCAACCAGTCCTGTGTTTACATCGTACGATGCACCCACAATTTCAATTTCTCCATTTTTTTCTAGTTCAGCTAAAATTGGACTTTCTTTTCTTATTCTTTCAATAGAAACATTAACATTTTCAAAGCTTACTTCTTCAATTTGTTCAGGTGTTAATTCCTTATCATCTTTTCGAATTGAATTAATAGCTGGGCTTATCTTTTCTAGTAGTGGTGTTATATTTCCAAGCTTCACATTTTGGCATGCAGCTGTTACAGCTCCACATTTTGTATGCCCTAAAACAACTAATATTTTTGAACCAGCTACTTTGCAAGCATATTCCATTGATCCTAAAATATCTTCATTAACAATATTTCCAGCTACTCTAACGCTAAAAATATCTCCAATTCCTTGATCAAACACCAATTCGGCTGGAACTCTAGAATCAATGCAGCTTAAAATTACTGCAAATGGATATTGACCTTTGCTTGTTTCAAAAACTTGTTCTTTTAAATTTCTTTGTGCTTTTAAGTTTTCCACAAATCTTTGGTTTCCTTTAACCAAAATATCATGTGCACATTTAGGTGTTAAATTTTCTTGTATTTCTTTAGTTTGAGTTCTCATTTTTTATTTTTTTTAGTTATGTTTTTCTTTTATCCAAGTTATACATTGATTAAATGTGTCAAAAATTTGTTCTTCTGGAACTAAATCAGGAATAATATCAATTCGTTCCATTAAATATCTTGGTTGCTCTAATAAATTTACAAACAACACTGTAATATTGTGCTCATGGAGTTCTTGCAAGGCATCTTCCATAGCATATAAACCTGATTGATCCATATATTGCATTTTTTCTAAACGTATAATTACTTTTGAAGCTGTTTTTGGAATTTGTAATGCCAATTGTTGAAAATCACTTGTGGAACCGAAAAATAATGGACCTTTAAGATGTTTAATAAACACTTCTTCTTTGTATTCTTCAGGAAAGCCAATTTCATCATTCCAAGCTTCCTCTTTTAGTGTTTTAACATCGGATTGTTTTGCTGTTAAGTCTCCAATTTTTTTCATAAACATTAAAGAAGCAATAACCAATCCAATACCAACAGCATAAACTAGGTTCCAGAAAGTTGATAATCCTAATACAGTTAGCATTATTAGTACTTCCATGCTAAATTTAAAGGGACCAATTTTTACATCTTTTGGCAAGTAAGGAATTGCTTTTAACCCTTTGTAATCCATAACTCCTATACCAACGGTAATTAAGATTCCTGCTAAAACAGCTGCAGGGATTTTTGAAGCCAAAGGAGCCAATACTAATAATACAATAAACAGTAAAACACCTGCAACCATACCAGACAATCTTGTTTTTCCTCCAGAATTGATGTTTACAACGGTTCGAATTGTTGCTCCTGCTCCTGGAATTCCTCCAAATAATGATGCAATACTGTTTCCAATCCCTTGGCCAATTAGTTCTTTGTTAGGTTTGTGTTTGGTTTTGGTCATATTATCTGCAACCACACTTGTTAATAACGAGTCAATTGCTCCTAAAAGCGCCAACGTTAATGCTGTAAATATATAGGGTGTTAATCCTGCAAGGCTAAAGTCGGTAAATATTCCTAATTGAAACTTTGGTAAACCTTGTGGTATTTCAGGTATTGGTCTGTAATCTAAACCAGCTAATATAGCAATTGCTGACATAACTATAAGAGCTACCAATGTACTTGGTACTTTTGTTGTAATTCGTTTAAAACCATAAATTATTATTATAGTTCCTAATGCTAAAATTAGTTCTAACCAATTTATATTTTGTATAGCTCTTGGAAATGCTTTTAAAGCGCCCAAAACCCCTGAAGTTTCCTTTCCTGCTAACGTTTTAGATTCATTTAAAATGTCGTTTTGAGTAACAGTTGAAGCTCTATTAATGGTCTCTTTAAAATTTTCAATTACTAAAATACCTTCACCTGCTTCCTCTTTAAGTATATTTTCAAGAATTAATTCTTGAGCTTGAGGTTTAAACTGATTTACAAATTCAACGTCTTCTTTAGGATAATACCCTACGCTTGGTAAAATTTGTGTTATCAAAATAATAACTCCAATTGCAGTCATAAATCCGGAAACTACAGGATACGGTATATAACGGATGTATTTTCCTAGTCCAATTATTCCTAATCCTATCTGCATTATTCCGGCTAATAGGAAAACCATTAGGATAATTGGTAAAGCTTTTGATAAATCGCCATCATTTGTAGCAAGTATTCCTGCAATTACAACCATACTTACAGCTGTCATTGGCGCTGTTGGTCCCGAAATTTGAGTGTTTGTACCTCCAAATAAGGCAGCGAAAAAACTTATGAAAATTGCTCCATACAAACCTGCGCTAGGTCCTAATCCTGAACTTACCCCAAAAGCAAGTGCTAAAGGTAATGCTACTATACCAGCGGTAATACCTCCAAATAAATCACCACGAAAGTGTTTAAAGTTAAATAGTTTATTCATTTTTTATAGTTAGTTTTTGTTATTTTATAAAGTTTAGAACCATTTCAGTATAAAACTTTTCAATGGCATTGTTTTCCTTGTTAAAATCAGTTAGAGCTGGTAAATGTTCTGCAAAATATTTTTGGTGATGCGCTCCCTCAATAACTGTTGATATTAACATATGTGGATACTGAAATTCTGGCTTTAATTCAATTAATATATCACTTACGCGTTTTACTACTCTTTTATAGGTTTTAAAATATCCCTTTTTATTTTCTTCATCTACATCTTTTGTATGATATGACTTAATAGATTCTGAAATAATAATATTGCTTAAAAGGGTTTCGTTTATATAAGGAATTAAAGTGTTTTCCATTATAGGTTTAGTTAACACTCCAACAGATTTTAATAATCGCTCTTTTGGAGATTCAATATTAGCAGTAGCTATTACAATTTCATATTCAATCCAGGACCAATACCAACTTGTTAAATAAACCAATAGCATATGTTTATTTTTGAAATAACGATATATTGAACTTTCTGGTGAGTTGATAGCTGCGCCAAGTTTTTTAAAAGTAAATGCTTCAAATCCTATTTCGTCTATTAACTCAATACTTTTGGAAAGTATTTTCTGTCCCAGCTCAGATGTATCTGGTTTTTTACAATACAATTCTTTATTTACTTCAATTTGAATATTTAAATTTTCCATCATGAAATTTATTAATACTTGCAAATATAATAGTAATACTATCATTTTTGCAAATAAAATTTATTGGTTATTATTGAGAATAAACATAATATGTTGAAAAATAGCAATATAATGTTTAAATAAATTTTACATTATATACTTGCGAGGTGCTGTTTTTTTTGATTTTAAGTTAATCTACCCAGTCCGCTATAAATAAATTGGTGTCGTGGGTACCATTATTATTTCTGTTTGATGAAAATACAATTTTTTTACCATCAGGCGAAAACATTGGAAATGCATCAAAAACCGTATCAAAGGTAATTTGTTCTAAGCCAGTTCCATCAATATTTATCATAAATAGGTTAAAGCTTCTTTTTGATTTGTGATTGGAGGAAAATATAACTTTTTTTCCTGATGGATGAAAAAATGGAGCCCAATTTGCACTGCCTAAATTGGTGATTTTTGTTAATTCACTACCATCAACATTGCAAATATATAATTCCATATTTGTTGGTTGAACCAAGCCTTCAGCTAATAAATCTTTATATTCTTTAATTTCATCTTCAGTTTTAGGGCGAGAGGAACGGAAAATTAATTTACTTCCATCTGGCGAAAAGAAAGCTCCACCATCATACCCTAATTGGTGGGTAACTTGTTGTACATTACTTCCGTCTAAATTCATAGTAAATAATTCTAAATCACCTGTTCGTGTAGAAGTAAATACAATTTTATCACCTTTTGGAGAAACAGTTGGTTCGGCATCATAGCCTTTTTCAAATGTTAATTGTTTTAATTGATTACCTTTTGTGTCTGCTAAAAAAATATCGTAACCTTCATAAACCGGCCAAATATATTTGTTTCCATAATCTTCTTTTTTTGGAGCTGGCGGACAGTTTACATCGGATAAATGTGTGGATGAATATATAATTGTTTTATTATCAGGATAAAAATAACTACAAGTTGTTCTTCCTAATCCAGTACTTACCAACTGTGGTTTTGCTCCATTACTTAAATCATCTGTAATTTTCATAGTGAAAATTTGGTCGCAATTTAAATCCCAAGTGTTACTAGCCTGAAACACTAATTTTTTGTTATCAAAGCTCCAATAAGCTTCAGCATTGTCTCCTCCAAAAGTTAGTTGTTGTATGTTTTTTAAATGTTTTTCTTGTGGATAGTGTATGGTGTTTACAATTTTTGTGGCTCCTGATTTTGCATCGTAACTAGTAGTTTTAACAGATGATTTACAACCTAAAATTAAGGTTAAAATAAATAATGCAACAAAATTTCGTTTCATATTGATGTTTTTAGTTTATCAAAAATACACTTTTTTCTAAAAGGATATTGATGAGTTTATAAGAGTAAAGTTTTGGCTGAAAACCGCGTTAGTGATTGCAGCGACATCCTTTTTTAAAACAAAACGGAGTAAAGTTTTTAAAAAGATATAGCGAAAAGCACGACCTGTAAGGGAACGCTCAAATAAATGAGGAATAGAAAATAATTAGTATTTTTGCCAAAATTTTTGACTTTGGTAAAAATAGGAAATATAGAATTGTGTGATTTTCCGTTGTTGTTAGCTCCAATGGAAGATGTGAGTGATCCGCCGTTTAGAGCGTTGTGTAAAGAACAAGGTGCGGATGTGGTGTATACGGAATTTATTTCGAGTGAAGGATTGATTCGTGATGCTGCAAAAAGCAGAAAGAAGCTAGATATTTACGAAAAAGAACGTCCGGTTGGGATTCAGGTATTTGGTTCAAATTTAGAATCTATGTTGCGCACAGTGGAAATTGTAGAGCAATCTAATCCTGATATTATTGATATAAATTTTGGTTGTCCGGTAAAAAAAGTGGTAAGTAAAGGTGCTGGAGCTGGAATTTTAAAAGATATTGATTTAATGGTAAGTTTAACCGATGCAATGGTAAAACATACTAAATTACCTGTTACTGTGAAAACGCGTTTGGGGTGGGATGAAAGTTCTATTAAAATTGTTGAGGTTGCTGAACGTTTGCAAGATGTTGGTTGTGCAGCCATTTCTATTCACGGTAGAACTCGTGCTCAAATGTATAAAGGAAGTGCAACTTGGGCGCCAATTGCTGAGGTGAAAAACAATTCTAGAATGTATATTCCTGTTTTTGGAAATGGCGATGTAAATTCACCTGAAAAAGCAATGGAAATGCGCGATAAATATGGTTTAGATGGTGCTATGATTGGACGTGCAAGTATTGGTAATCCTTGGTTTTTTAAACAAGTAAAACACTTTTTTGAAACAGGTGAACATTTACCAGAAATTACTATTGCAGAACGTGTAGAAATGGCAAGGAGACATTTGCAAATGGAAATTGATTGGAAAGAAAATGAAATTGTAGGTGTAATGGAAACACGTCGTCATTATACAAATTATTTTAAGGGAATTCCTGATTTTAAAGAATACAGAATGAAAATGGTAACTTCAGATTCTGCACAAGATGTTTTTAATGCTTTTGATGAAGTGTTGCAAAAGTTTGCTTAATTTTAAAGGATGAAATTTAAAACTATTGCCTTATTTATTTTTGTTTCTTTTTTATCTTGTGGAAATGTTTCTGAAGTTAAAAAACTATTAGAACCAATAGCTAAAGTTAAATTAAAAATCTCAGAACCTTCTGGAATTGCTTTTTATAACAATCATTTATATATAGTAAGTGATAGAAAGTATTTTATTTATAAAACTAACTTACATGGTAAAGTTGTAGGTGAAATTGCCACTAATTTAACTGGTTTAGAGGGAATTACTGTTGATAATTTTGGGAATTTTGTTGTTGTTGATGAAGTTAAAAGGACTTTGATAAAAGTTGATGCTGGAGGAAATAGGTTGTTTAAAACTAAAATTAAGGGAAAGCAAAAGGATAAGAACAGTGGTTTAGAAGGAGTGTGCTTTAATTCTAAAAACAACTCCTATTATTTGTTAAACGAAAAATCACCTAAAGAATTAATTAGGGTTTCTGAAGAAGGGGAAGTTTTAAAAACTATTAAAATTTCATTTGCAAAGGATTTGGCTGGTATTTGTTATGATGCTAAAGCCAATGTTTTTTGGCTGGTAAGTGATGAATCTGAATCTATTTATAAAATAAATGAGAAAGGAAAATTACTTGGTTCTTATAAAATACCTGTTAAAAAACCAGAAGGAATTGTGGTTGTAAACGACTTAATTTATGTAGTGAGTGATAGTGAAAGTAAAATGTATACTTTTAAAAAACCGAGTTAATTTTTACATAAAGAAATAAAAAAAAGCAGTTTGGATTTTACCAAAATGCTTTTTTTAATAGATAGTTATTTTATTTATTTTAAATCAAATCTATCGGCATTCATAACTTTTACCCAAGCTTGTACAAAATCATTAATAAATTTATCTTTATTATCATCTTGTGCATAAAATTCTGAATAAGAACGTAAAATTGAATTAGATCCAAACACTAAATCTACACGGGTTGCAGTCCATTTTACTGCTCCAGATTTTTTAGATACAATATTATAAATTCCATTTTCTGTTGGTTTCCAAGAATAAGCCATATCTGTTAAATTAACAAAGAAATCATTTGTTAAAGCACCTATTTTATCAGTAAAAACTCCGTGTTTTGTTTCGTTGTAATTTGTTCCAATTACTCGTAATCCTCCAATTAAAACTGTCATTTCTGGAGCAGTTAATCCCATTAATTGAGATCGGTCTAATAATAATTCTTCTGGACTTACAACATATTCTTTTTTCAAGTAATTTCTGAATCCATCAGCTTTAGGTTCTAGTGGTTCAAAAGATTCAATATCGGTCATTTCTTGAGAGGCATCTCCTCGTCCTGGTGAAAATGGAACTTGAATACTTGAACCAGCATTTTTTAGAGCTTTTTCTATACCAACATTACCAGCTAAAACAATAGTGTCAGCAATGCTAATACCAAATTCTTTTGCAATTGGTTCTAAAATAGAAATTACTTTAGCTAATTTTTTAGGTTCATTTCCTTCCCAATCTTTTTGTGGACTTAATCGTATTCTGGCTCCATTTGCTCCTCCTCGTTTGTCAGATCCTCTAAAAGTTCTTGCGCTATCCCAAGCAGTTGATACCATTTCAGAAATACTTAAACCTGATTTTTCAATTTTTTCTTTAACTGCCTTTACATCATATTCTTTTTTTCCATTTTCAATTGGGTCTTGCCAAATTAAATCTTCTTTTGGAACATCTGGTCCAAAATAACAAGATTTTGGTCCCATATCTCTGTGCGTTAATTTAAACCAAGCACGTGCAAAAGCATCAGAAAAAGCATTAAAATCATTTTTAAATTTTAATGATATTTCTTTATAAATAGGATCTACTTTCATAGCCATATCTGCATCTGTCATCATTGGATTATGACGAATAGAAAAATCTTCAACATCTACAGGTTTATCTTCTTCTTTTATGGTTTTAGGTTCCCATTGCCAAGCTCCGGCTGGGCTTTTACGCAATTCCCAGTCGTGGTTAAATAACATTTCAAAAAAGCCATTATCCCATTTTGTAGGTTCTGTTGTCCAAGCACCTTCTAAACCACTGGTTACTGTATAACGACCTTTTCCTGTTTTATTTGGATTATGCCAACCTAAACCTTGTTCTTCTACATTTGCAGCTTCAGGATCTGGTCCAAGAATACTAGCATCTCCATTTCCATGTGTTTTTCCAACCGTATGTCCTCCGGCAGTTAAAGCAACTGTTTCCTCATCATTCATTGCCATCCTTTTAAAGGTTTCTCTCACTTGCTGACCAGTTTTTAGCGGATCTGGTTTTCCATTAACACCTTCTGGATTTACATAAATTAATCCCATTTGAACAGCTGCTAAAGGATTTTCCATAGTTGATGGATTTTCTACATCCTCATAACGGCTATCGCTAGGTGCTAACCATTCTTTTTCTGCTCCCCAATACGTGTCTTTTTCTGGATGCCAAATATCTTCACGACCAAAAGCAAAACCAAAGGTTTTTAACCCCATATTTTCATAGGCAATGGTTCCTGCCAAAATAATTAAATCGGCCCAGCTTACTTTATTACCATATTTTTTCTTAATTGGCCAAAGTAGGCGTCTTGCTTTATCTAAATTAACGTTGTCTGGCCAAGAATTAAGTGGCGCAAAACGTTGGTTTCCTGTTCCACCACCACCACGTCCATCAGCAGTTCTGTATGTTCCAGCTGAATGCCATGCCATTCGGATCATTAAACCACCATAATGTCCCCAATCAGCTGGCCACCATTCTTGACTATCTGTCATTAAAGTGTGAACATCCTTTTTTAGGGCTTCAACATCTAATTTTTTTAATTCTTCTTTATAATTAAAATTATTAAAAGGGTTGGTTTTAGTGTCGTGTTGGTGTAAAATATCAAGATTTAATGCGTTAGGCCACCAATCCATAACAGTTTTATCTGCCGAAGTATTTCCTCCGTGCATTACTGGGCATTTTCCAGTTTCAGTAGTTTCTGGTTTATTTGTAAATTGACTGTGATCAACAGGGCATTTACCTTCTTTTGAATCGCTCATAATATATTTTATTTTTTTTATTTCAAATTTAATATAAATTATCACTATCAACATTATAAATGTTATAGATAATATTTATAAAACTATAAGAGGGGTGTATATTTAACAACAATTACTATTTTAAATTAAAAACAAATTTTTTAAAAGATGTTTTAATTTTTGTGTACTATTTGTTGTTAAGTGGTTAATAACTTTAAAGTTATGAAATAAATTTATAAAATAAAGATTGTAGATTGATTTTTTTAACCTTTATAGGATTTAAAATTACTCTACTAATTTGGTTGATATTCTGCTACTTGCAATTTTAGAAGCAAAAAAGCCTAAAATCAAGATTGTGATTATAACCGTAAATACATTGGTATAATTAAATTCTACTGGGTAGGCTAGGTTAGGAGTAATCATAAATAAATGATATTCTTTTTGGAGCAATACCAAAATAATTCCTAAAGTAAGTCCAATAATAAGTCCTACTACCGAGAGTAAAAAACCTTGTAGTATAAATATGCGTTTAATTTCTTTTACGGTTGCTCCTAAATTGTACAATGTTTTTAAATTGTCTCTTTTATCTAAAATCATCATAATTATTGCGCCAATAACGTTAAACAGCGCAATTATTAAAATAAGTGTAAAAATTAAGTACGATGCTAAATTTTCAGTATTTAGCATTTTATAAAATACAGCATTTAATTGCTCTCGGGTTTCCACTTTAAAATTGTTTCCGAAAGCGGTTTTTAATTCGTCAATAATTTTTGTGCGATTTTCAATTGAAGTTACTTTTAATTCGAGACCAGAAATTTGTTCAGGTTTATAACCTAATAATTCCTGAGCAACCTCTAATGATGTAAAAGTATATTTTTTGTCAATATCATCTGTTAAGGCAAAAACACCAATTGGTTGCGTATGAATTTCTGTAAAAGCATTATTTGGATTTGTTATATACCCAGATCCTGGTTTAGGAACATAAATTTTTAACGGTTCTAAAAAATCGAAAACACCAACTGATAAAATGGAGGAGATTCCGTTTCCAACAACTGCTCCGTAAGGAATTTCTTCTTGCAGCCATGTACCAACATACACCGTTGTATCTATACTATTTACATTTGTGTAATTTACATCAACACCTTTAATGTACGCTATGTGAGTTTTTTCGTGAAATTCAAAAAAAGCACGTTCTTCAATTACTTTTGAATACGATGCAATGCCTTGTTGATTTTTTATTTTTAATTGTAATGTATCGGTAAATAAAAACGATTTTCCTTTTTCTGAAGTAATTTTAATATCAGGATCTGAAGTATTTAAAAAGCCAATGCTAAATTCTCGAAGTCCAGAAAAACCAGAAAGAACAATAAACAAAGCTAAAGTTCCAATAACTACACCAATGGCCGCAATAAAAGTGATAATATTGATGGTATTGTTGCTGCTTTTAGAAAATAAATATCGTTTAGCAATGTAAAAAGGAAAATTCATTTATCGTTTCTGGCGCTTTTCTAAAATATCAGGATTTTTAATTGGGTTTTCTTTTTTACCTTTTAAAGCATTGTCAATATCTTCAATATAATCTAAACTATCATCAATATAAAAGAATAATTCAGGCATACGTCTTAATTGATTTCTTGTACGGCGCGCCATTTCGTATCTAATTGTAGTGGTATTTTCTTGTACACCTTTTAATATAATTTCTCTATTTGTTTGTGGAAAAACACTAAGGTATACTTTTGCCGTTGATAAATCTGATGTAACATTTACTTTACTAACAGATATAATTACACCTTTCATTCCATCTTGCGCTGCGTGTTGTAATACTTCGGCTAGGTCTTTTTGTAAAACACCTGCTATTTTTTTTTGTCTGTTTGTTTCCATAGTGCAAAGATAATAGTTAAAAGTACATAAATTTCAATTTTCTTTTTTGATGATTTTAAATAAAATATATTTTAATATTATTTCTCATAAAAAACTAAAAATCAAAAAGTACCAACTAACAACAAATTTGTATATTGCAGCCTATTTTAATACTAATTACTTTTGGACAAATCATTTGAAAAATATCAAAAAAGGCGATTAAGATCTTCGTACTTTTCAGTAATAATAAGTATTGCTTTAGTACTTTTTTTAGTAGGGATTTTGGGACTTATTGTTTTAAAAACCAACAGTATAACAAAACACTTTAAAGAAAGAGTTGCAATAACTGTGTTTTTAAAAGACAATGCCAATAATGACGATATTAAAATTTTAAAAGCAGAATTAGAGAAAGCGGAATATACAAATTCAGTTACATTTATCTCCAAATCTGAAGCAGCAAAAAAATATAGCGAAGAAATTGGCGAAAATTTTTTAGATTTTTTAGGTGAAAATCCTTTAAAAGACGCTATTGATGTATCTTTAAAATCAGATTTTGTAACGCCTGAAAAAATGGCTGAAATTGAACAAAATTTGAAAATAAGAAGTATTGTTGCAGAGGTTTCTTACGATAAACCTTTAATAGAATTATTAACCAAAAATATTACACGTTTAAGTTTTTGGATGCTATTATTTAGCGGATTATTTACCTTAATTGCCGTTGTTTTAATTAATAGCTCTATTCGTTTATCTGTTTATTCTAAGCGTTTTACTATAAAAACAATGCAAATGGTTGGTGCAACCAAAGGGTTTATTCGCATTCCGTTTATTATTCAAAGTATGAAACTAGGTTTTATTGGAGCCTTGGTTGCAATTATGGGCTTGGTTGGTTTTATTTTATACATGAATAAAATGGTTCCTGAAATTGAATTATTGTCGGATTATGAAATGTTAGCAATGTTGTTTGCAGCAATAATAGGACTTGGTTTATTAATAACTTGGATAAGTACATTTTTTGCAACTCAAAGGTTTTTAAATTTAAGAACAGATGAATTATATTACTAATAAGATGAAAGAAAAAAATCAAAATAGCCAAAATGAATTTTTATTTGGTAAAAGAAATTATATAATAATGCTTATTGGAGTAGTATTTATTGCTGTTGGATTTATTTTAATGGCTGGCGGAGGTAGTGATGACCCGAATGTTTTTAATGAAGAAATTTATAATTTCCAAAGAATTCGATTAGCACCTACACTTGTTTTAATTGGTTTAGCTATTGAAATTTATGCAATAATGGCAAAATCAAAAAAATAAGAATGAATTTTATTGAAGCAATTATTTTAGCCATTATTGAAGGAATTACAGAATACTTACCTGTTTCTTCAACTGGACATATGATTATAGCGTCGTCATTTATGAAAATAGCAAATGATGATTTTACCAAACTGTTTACTATTGTAATTCAATTAGGAGCAATATTGGCGGTTGTAGCTTTATATTGGAAACGTTTTTTTCAGAGCTTAGATTTTTATTTAAAACTATTAGTAGCTTTTATACCTGCAGTTTTTTTTGGATTACTTTTTAATGATGTTATTGATGGTTTATTAGAAAGCCCGTTAGTTGTTGCAATTTCGTTGATTTTAGGTGGAGTAATACTTTTAAAAGTTGATGATTGGTTTAAAAGCAATGAAGTTATAGACCAAGAAAACCCAAACGAACACGTGGAAATAAGCTATGCAACTGCTTTTAAAATTGGTTTGTTTCAATGTTTAGCAATGATTCCTGGAACATCAAGAAGTGGCGCAACAATTGTTGGTGGAATGACTCAGAAATTAACTAGAAAAACAGCAGCCGAGTTTTCGTTTTTTTTAGCAGTTCCAACAATGTTAGGAGCAACTTCAAAAAAACTGTTCGATTATTTTAATAATGGTTTGTTTTTATCTGGAGAACAAATAAATTATTTAATTGTTGGAAATATTGTTGCCTTTATTGTGGCTATGATTGCTATAAAATCGTTTATAGATTATTTAAGCAAACACGGTTTTAAAATTTTTGGATATTATAGAATTATTTTTGGAATTGCACTTTTAATCATACATTTTTTCATTTACCCTTTAACAATTATTTAATGCTTACCGAAGACGATTTTAAAAACGGACAAGTTTTGTTAATTGATAAACCTTTGGAATGGACTTCCTTTCAGGTAGTGAATAAAATTCGTTGGCACATTCGTCAGAAATTTAATTTAAAAAAAATAAAGGTTGGTCACGCAGGCACTTTAGATCCTTTAGCAAGTGGTTTGTTAATTATTTGCACAGGAAGCTTCACTAAAAAAATAGATGAATATCAAGGGCAAATAAAAGAATATACGGGTGAAATTACCTTGGGAGCAACTACACCAAGTTACGATATGGAATCTGAAGTAGATATTACTTTTCCAATAGATCATATAACTGAAGATTTAATTAAAAAAACAACAGAACAATTTATAGGTGAAATAGCACAAGTTCCACCTATGTTTTCTGCTTTAAAAAAAGATGGTGTGCGATTGTATGATTTAGCTCGTGAAGGAAAAACGGTTGAAATAAAATCGAGACAAATTACAATTTCAGAATTTGAAATTACTAAAATTGAATTGCCAAAAGTACAGTTTAGAGTAGTTTGTAGTAAAGGAACATACATTCGTTCTTTAGCAAATGATTTTGGTAAAGCGTTAAATTCTGGTGGTTATTTATCTAAATTGCGTAGAACAAAAATTGGAGAATTTAATGTTAAAAACGCAATGGAACCATTGGAATATATAGAAAAAGTATTGAATTAAATTATTTAACCAAGCGTCCTAGCCAACTTTCCATTATATTTATTTCCCAATTGTAGCGTAATTCTTCTTTAACAGTAATCATATTGTTAAATACCGTTGTTTTATCAGAAACACCTTTATTTTTTATCATTTTTTTAAACTCAACAATATCTTTGTATTGTACAAATTCGCCCTGCTTATAACAAACATTAATTTTATCTAGCAAAACAACTTCGTATTTTTTTTCTAACTCAATAATAAAAGAAGTTAAAGTATCTTGAGCTTCTAAACTTAAATTATATTCAGTATCATTAGCTGTAATAATAATAAACCTATCGTGTTTTATTAAAAACGAACATTCAATAGGATCTCTATCACTTTTCCAGTTGTTTAAAAATGTTTCAACGCTTTTAGAAATCTCTTCAATCTCTTGTGGATAAAATTTTCTGTTTGATGGGAAAACCCAAATTTTCGCTTCTTCTGGAATAGTACTAAAACCTACTGTCATTTTTTTTTAATTTTGGCAAAGGTATTGAAAATAACAGTAGTATAAACTTATGAAGCTTGTAATAGTTTTATTAAATCTTTTTGAGTGCTGTTTCCTTTGTCTTTATTGTACCAAATTTGTAAATCCTTTTTAAATTCAGCATCAATTACACCATTTTTAGCTTTATAATCTTGTACCATTTTAGTTGCAATTTCAGGTCTCGGTCCCCAAGAATTAACTACGTTTTTATCTTCGTCAATAATAATTGTTTTTGGTATAGATTTACTTCCGTTAGTTAAAAACTGATTCATTAACGCATCATTTTCATCACGTAAAACAATTTTTAAATCTATGTTTGCAGATACTTCAGCTACCTTGTTTAAAATTGGAATAATTTGAGCAGCATCTCCACACCAACCTTCGGCAATTACTAAAAAAGTAAATTTTTTATGAAGTTGATTTAATGAATGTAAAGTTTCATCGGAAATTTTTAAAGTTTTATCTAACCTATCCATTCGTTTATCATTTAATAAACTGTAGTTTAATAAGTCTTCAGATTGTTCTGCTCCTGTTGATAATCCTTCAGCTAATAAACTTTTAATTTTAGTTCGGTACTCAGAATAAGTAAATGATTTTGTTAAACTATTTTCAATTAATGAATTATTCATTTTTTTTCTTTAAATTTAAGTCAGTTTTTTTGTCGAATAATTTTTAAACCCTTACAAGGTAAAATTAAATATTATTTTTTATAAGTTTTGTAATATGCTTAACATAAAAAAAGATAAAAATATCCGAAAATCATATAAAAATGACTTTTGTCATATTTAAAACGATTTCGGCAGTATATATTTGTGAAATTAATTAAGTACGTTAATAATATATACCATGAGAGAAATTAATTTAACTACCACGTTTTTAGTTGTATTAGCGCTTTTTGTTGTTTCGTGCGGTAAAGGAGGAGAAAAATCAACCAACAAAACTAATTCGCCAGAAATTGAACAAACAAAACAAGGACAGTCAGCTGTGATAGATACAGTTTCAGCTGCAAATGTTTTACAAGTAGCAGAATCTTTAGATGATTTTAAAACATTGGTAGTAGCAGTGCATGCAGCCGGAGTTGAAGATGCACTTGTAAATGCAGGGCCATTAACTGTTTTTGCACCCGTTAATGCTGCATTTGATAAATTACCTGAAGGAACTGTAGAAGATTTATTAAAACCTGAAAATAAATCAAAATTAGGAATGATTTTAAAAAATCATGTGGCTCCGGCAAATTATCCAGATACACAATTGTCTAAAGAAGCAAAAAAAGGACGTAAATTATATATGGCTTCTGGTAAATATTTAATAGTTGAAGAAAAAGAAGATGGAATTTATGTAGGTGGAACAAAAATTTTAAAAACAGTACAAGTAAGTAATGGTTGGATTCACGTAATTGATAACGTATTAGTTCCAACAGAGTAATTAAATAAATCAAAATTAAACCTAAAAAAATGAAATTAAAAGTATTTGTATTTACAGTAATAATGGCATTAGTAGTAAGCTGTGGTAGTGATGGAAAAAAAGATGATAAAGCAACAGGGCCTCAAGAGGAGACAAAAGAAGAAGTTGCTGAAGTGGACCCAATGAAAGATAAAGGAATTGGACCTATTAAAAGTATTACCTTAGGAGAAATTGATCAAGCAATGGTAGATCAAGGTCATGAGTTATTTAAATCTAAGTGTTCTGCTTGCCATAAAGAAGATAAACGTTTTGTTGGGCCAGCTTTAGCAGGTGTAACCGAAAGACGAACTCCTGAATGGATTATGAATATGATTTTGAACCCTGAAGTAATGGTTGCTGAAAATGCAACTGCTAAACAATTATTGGCAGAGTATTTATCACCAATGGCAAATCAAAGCTTAACTGAGCAAGAAGCAAGGTTAATTTTAGAATACTTCAGAACTTTAAAGGTGGCAGAGTAAACCTTTAAGTAAAACGGAAAACAACAAACAAACAAATAATAGTATGAAAACAATTTTTAAAACTTTATTAGCATTCACAATAGTATCAACAGTACTTAGTAGTTGTGGTAACGGAGGCGACAAAGGAAAACACGGAGCTTTATCGGGCTCTGCCGCTGAAAAAGTGTATGTTGCTCCTGGGGAACATGATGAATTTTATGCATTTGTTTCTGGTGGATTTAGTGGACAGTTAGCTGTTTACGGATTGCCTTCTGGGCGTTTATTTAAAGTAATTCCAGTTTTTTCAGTAGATGCAGAAAAAGCATATGGTTTTAATGAAGAAACAAAGCCAATGTTAAACACTTCTCATGGATTTATTCCTTGGGATGATTCTCACCATCCTGACATTTCGCAAACTGCAGGTGAATTAGATGGTCGTTATGTATTTATTAATGGTAATAATACGCCTCGTATTGCAAAAATAGATTTAACAACTTTTGAAACTGCCGAGATTATTGAAATTCCTAACTCAGCAGGTAATCACAGTTCATCTTTTGTAACTGAAAATACCGAATATGTTGTGGCGGGAACTCGTTTTTCTGTGCCTTATCCTCAAAGAGATATGCCAATTAAAGAATACAAAGGTAATTTTAAAGGTGCTTTAACTTTTATTTCTGTAGATCCTAAAGATGGAGCAATGGATATTAAGTTTCAAATTATGATGCCTGGTTTTAACTACGATTTATCACATCCAGGGAGAGGGAAATCTCACGGATGGTTCTTCTTTACAACCTATAATACAGAGGAAGCAAACTCTTTGTTAGAAGTAAACGCATCGCAAAACGATAAAGATTTTATTGCAGCTATTAATTGGAAAAAAATTGAAGAATATGTAAACAATGGTGGTGGAACAAAAGCACCAACAAATTATGCGCATAACGTTTATAGCGATGAAACACATAGTGCAACTTCAACAATGAAAAAAGAGGTTTTAATTGTGAATCCGGCTGATGTTCCTGGCGCAATTTATTTTTTACCTACACCAAAATCTCCTCATGGTTGTGATGTTGATCCTTCTGGTGAATACATTATTGGAAATGGAAAATTGGCTGCCGAATTAACAGCCCATTCCTTTACAAAAATGTTAGCTGCAATTGAAGGTAAAAAGTTTGATGGTGAAGCGTACGGAATTCCAATTTTAAAGTATGAAGAAATTTTAGCCGGAGCAGTTAAACAACCTGGTTTAGGGCCACTTCATACAGAATTTGACGGAAAAGGATATGCTTATACTACATTCTTTATTTCTTCTGAAGTTGTAAAATGGAAATTAGGTACTTGGGAAGTAGTTGATAGAAAACCTACTTATTATTCTCCTGGTCACTTAATGATTCCTGGAGGAAATTCTAGAAAACCATTTGGTAAATATACTTTAGTAATGAACAAAATTACAAAAGACCGTTATTTACCAACAGGTCCTGAGGTAACACAATCTGCACAATTGTACGATATTACAGGTGATAAGATGGAATTGCTATCAGATTTTCCAACTATTGGAGAACCACATTATGCTGCAGGAATACCCGCTGAATTAATAAAAGAAAGATCTAAAAAAATATTTAAGTTAGAGGAAAACAAGCATAAATATGTAACTAAATCTGAAGCAGAAGGTAAGGTTGTACGGAATGGAAATGAGGTTCATATTTATATGACAATGATTCGTTCTCACTTCTCTCCAGACAATATTGAAGGTGTGCAAGTAGGTGATAAGGTATATTTTCACGTAACTAATTTAGAGCAAGATTATGATGTTCCTCACGGAATTTCAATGATTGGAGCACAAACATCGGAGTTATTAATTATGCCAGGACAAACTGAAACGTTTGTGTGGGAACCTAAACAAGTAGGTGTTTGGCCATTTTATTGTACAGATTTTTGTTCGGCCTTACACCAAGAAATGCAAGGTTATGTTAGAGTTTCTCCAAAAGGATCAAATGTACCTATTACTTTTACACTTGATGGTGATACAATTGGTGCAGAATAATTTTCGTTTTTGATTGATTTTTTTAAATAAATAGAAGCGGGCAAGTCAAAATGTCTTGCCCGTTTTTAATAAAAATAGCCAAAATTTGAAACTTGTGAATCCAAGTTTATTAAAAGTTTTAAAATTAACTTTCAGCAGATTTTAACTTAAAACTTAAAACAAAAAAGAATGAAAAAATCTAAAATATTAATGATAATAGGTTCGCTATTATTGTTAGGACTATTTGTGTTTCCTCTTTGGAACATTACTTTAGAAGCTCCCCAATATCCAATTCCTTTAGGTATGGATATTTATATTAATAAATTTGTTGATACTCATGAATTTGATATAAAAAATATTAACTTAATGAACCATTATGTTGGTATGCAATACATTCCTGAAGCTATTCCTGAATTTAAAATATTTCCTTGGGCAATAGGAATTATGGTTGCGCTAGGTGTTATTATTGGATTTTTTGGAAACTATAAATTATTTTTAGGATGGTTTGTTATAATGACACTATTAGGAATTGCTGGAATGTATGATTTTTATTTATGGGAACATGATTATGGACATAACTTAGACCCAAAAGCAATTATGACGTTTAAAAACCCTGATGGATCAGTAATGGGATTTCAACCACCATTATTTGGCTCAAAAGATATTTTAAACTTTAAAGCACATTCTTATCCTCGTTTAGGCGCTTACTTAATGTTTTTAGGAATGTTTTTAACTTTTATAGCTTTTTTTGTTGGAAAGAAAGAAGCAAAATCTTAAAAACTAGTACTTATTTATATGTTAAATCAAAGATGTAAAGAATCCGCTATATTCGTTTTAATGTATATTTATAATCTAAAAAAATCGAAATAATGAGAACTAATTTCTACAAACCAATTACTGGATTAGGTATTTTATTGCTTTTAATTTCATGTAAAATTGAACCAGAAGCAATTAATTTTGGAAAAGATCAATGTAGTTTTTGTGTAATGAATATTGTTGATAAAACACATGCAGCACAATATGTTACTAAAAAAGGAAAACAATTTAAATTTGATGCCATAGAATGTATGGTAAATGATTTAAGCGAAAAAAATGAAGATGATTTAGCTTTTATTTTGGTAGCAAATTACGCCAGCCCTGGAGAAATGATTGATGCTAAAACAGCAGCATTTTTAATTAGCTCACAAATAAAAAGTCCTATGGGAGCTAATCTATCTGCTGTATCTTCAATGGGAAAAGCAGAGGAGTTACAGCAAAAATATTCAGGAGATATTTATACCTGGTCAACATTAAAAGAAAGACTTTCAGATAAATAATCATGAAAAATACAATTATTTTCTTTTTCTTATTTTCATTTTCCTTTTTACATGCAAAGCAAATTACTGTTTGTAATTCATGTTCCATAAAAACCATAAAACAGGCTGTTTTACAAGCTGAAAACGGAGACGAAATACTTCTTAAAAAAGGTATTTATAAAGAAAATAATATTGTTATAAATAAATCAATAACCTTAACTGGAGAAAAAGGTGTTATTATTGATGGAGAAAATTCTGGAGGAATTATAATATTTGAAACAGATAATTTTAAAATTAAAGGGCTTAAAATTATTAATGTTGGAATGAGTTATACCATTGATTATGCTGCAATAAAAGTAATTAGAGCAACAAATTTTATTATTGAAGATTGTATTTTAGAAAATGTGTTTTTTGGATTACTAGTTGAAAAATCTAAAAAAGGAATTATCCGAAACAATACCATATCAGGTAATAGAAAAAGTGAGGCTAGTTCAGGAAATGGAATTCATATTTGGGATGGAAGTGAAATGGAAGTATATAATAATATTGCTTTTGGATTACGAGATGGAATTTATTTTGAGTTTGTGAAAAATAGCAAAGTTTTTAAAAACAAAAGTTATAATAATATTAGATACGGATTGCATTTTATGTTTTCAAATAAAAATGTATACCATCATAATATATTTGAGAATAATGGGGCTGGAGTAGCAGTTATGTTTAGTAAATTTATTACCATGCATAACAATGTTTTTAAACTAAATTGGGGTTCCGCTTCTTATGGATTATTATTAAAGGAAATTTATGATGCCGAAATTTACAACAATGTTTTTCAAGAAAATACTATTGGAATTAACGGTGAAGGTTGTACCAGAATTAATTATAAAAATAATACTTTTTTAAGAAACGGATGGGCCATAAAAATTGCAGGTGCTTGTTATGCCAATATTTTCGAAAGCAATGATTTTTTACATAACTCTTTAGATTTAGCTTACAATACCAAGGTAAACGATAATAAATTTGAAAACAACCATTGGAGTGAATATACTGGGTACGATTTAAATAAAGATGGCGTAGGCGATATTCCATACAGGCCCGTAAAATTGTTTTCTTATGTTGTAAATAAAACTCCGGAAGCATTGGTTTTATTAAGAAGCTTATTTGTTGATATTATCAATTTTTCAGAAAAAGTATCGCCAGTTTTTACACCCGATGATTTAATGGATAAAAAACCCATAATGAAAGTTATAAATGATAGATTTTAAAAATTTACATAAAAAATTTGGGAAATTGGTGGTTCTCAATGGTCTTGATTTAAATATTAAAGAAGGAGGGATTTTTGCCATTTTAGGTCCAAATGGTTCAGGAAAAACTACTTTAATTAAATGTTTGTTAGGGATGGTAATTCCTAATGAGGGAGAAATTACCTATAAAAATAAAAGTGTTTTAAGAAAATGGGACTATAGAAATGATCTTAATTACCTTCCTCAAATTGCAAATTTCCCACCAAATTTAACAGTTGTTGAATTAATTGAAATGGTTAAAAATTTACGACCAAAACAGTCTAATGAGCAAGATTTAATTAAACTTTTTGGATTAACAGATTCTCTTCAAAAAAAATTAGGAAACTTATCTGGCGGAACAAAACAAAAGGTAAATATTGTGCTTACTTTTATGTTTGATAGTAACTTAATTATTTTAGATGAACCAACAAATGGACTAGATCCGATTGCTTTAATTCATTTAAAAGAATTAATTCTAAAAGAAAAAGCGAAAGGTAAAACCATTTTAATCACTACACATATTATGAGTTTTGTGGATGAAATGGCAGATGAAATTGTGTTTATTTTAGATGGTAAAATTTATTTTAAAGGAAGTGTAAATCAGTTAAAAGAGCAAACTAAAAACGATAATTTAGAACACGCAATTGCAAATTTAATAGCTAAACAATATGCTTAAAATATTAAAATATAGTTTTTACGATTTAATGCGAAGCCGTTGGAGTTACGTGTATTTTTTATTCTATTTAATATTAGGTTTTGTGTTGTTGTTTTTAAATAATGATGTAAACAAAGCTGTAATAACTTTAATGAATATTATTATTGTGTTAACTCCACTTATTGGAACCATTTTTGGCGTTATGTATTACTACAATTCTAGAGAATTTACTGAACTTTTATTAGCGCAACCTATCAACAGAAAAAAGATTTTTATGGGGCAATATTTGGGTATTTCTATTTCACTAACCTTAAGTTTGGTTTTAGGTTTAGGTATACCATTTGTACTGTATGGCTTATTTAAATCTACAGCAATTTTTAATTTTGGATTGTTATTGGTTGTAGGTTCTTTTTTGAATTTTATTTTTGTTGCCCTATCGTATAATATTGCTCTTTCTACAGAAAATAAAATAAAAGGATTTGGCTATGCTATTTTAATGTGGCTGTTTTTAGCTGTTATTTACGATGGAATATTTTTAATATCATTAATCCTATTTGATGAATATCCGTTAGATAAATTCTCACTATTTGCCACAATGTTTAATCCAATTGATTTATCCAGAATTCTTATTTTATTAAAATTAGATATTTCTGCTTTATTAGGATATACAGGTGCTGTATTCAGAAAATTTTTTGGAACCAGTTTAGGAATGGTACTTTCTATGTCCATTCTAGTTTTATGGGTGTTAATTCCAGTTGTTAGAATGAATTTAAAATTAAAGAATAAAGATTTTTAAATTTTCTCTATAGTTTAAATTTACTTATTAAATTTGTTCATCTTTTAAAACATATGTATTACTATGGAAAATAATTTTCAAAACGTTGATTTTAGTCAAAAACAGCTAGATTTAACTCAAAATGTTTCAGTGTATATTACAAAAGTATATAACTGGATGGCAATTGCACTGTTAGTAACTGGTGTAGTTGCTTATTTTACTGCACAATCTGAAACTATGGTTCAGGCAATTTTTGGAAGTAAAATCTTATTTTTTGGATTAATTATAGGAGAATTAGCCTTGGTAGGCTATATTTCTGCAAGAATAAACAAACTAAGTTCATACAATGCAACGCTATTATTTTTGGCCTATACAGTTTTAAATGGCTTAACAATGGCTGTTATATTTTTAGCGTACACGTCCTCATCTATCTCAACAACATTTATAATTACCGCAGGAACTTTTGGAGCTATGAGCTTGTACGGCTATTATACAAAAAGTGACCTTACAAAAATTGGAAACTTAGCATTTATGGCTTTAATAGGAATTATTATTGCATCTGTAGTTAACATGTTTATGCAAAGCGAAATTATGTCGTGGATTATTTCCTATTTAGGAGTTGCTATTTTTATTGGCTTAACAGCTTATGATACTCAAAAAATAAAACAATTGGCAATTAATGGTTTTGAAAATGATGAAAGTATGGAGAAAAACGCCATTTTAGGAGCACTAACTTTATACTTAGATTTTATTAACTTATTTTTATTTTTACTAAGAATTTTAGGTGACAGAAAATAAATTGACGCTAAATTTTACTTGAATAAATTCAGTAAAAAAATACGTGTTTTTATGAATATGCGTATCTTTGTTTTTTATCAAATTTTATATCAAAAGCTATTTTTTGTAGCCTTTAGACCTTAATTAATGAAGACATACAAGCCAAAAGGAAGACTTACCGCAGCACAATATATTTCAGGAATTTTAGCAGGAGACCGCGTTTTGCTGTCGAGAGCAATAACCATTATTGAAAGCAATTTAGAAACAGATAAACTACTTGCTAAGGAAATTGTTCAGGCAATATTGCCACATTCTGGAAACTCTATTAGAATTGGAATTACTGGGGTTCCTGGAGTTGGAAAAAGTACTTTTATTGAAGCTTTTGGTAAATACTTAATTACTCAAGAAAAACGTGTAGCAATCTTATCTATAGATCCTAGTTCTCAGCGTTCAAAAGGAAGTATTTTAGGTGATAAAACTAGGATGGAAGAATTGGCAAATATGCAAGAAGCCTATATTCGTCCTTCGGCATCGGGAGATACTTTAGGAGGTGTTGCCAATAAAACGGGAGAAACAATGTTATTGTGTGAAGCTGCAGGATACGATGTTATTTTAATTGAAACCGTTGGAGTAGGGCAATCTGAAACCGCTGTTCATGGAATGACAGATTTCTTTTTATTATTAATGTTGTCTGGTGCAGGAGATGAGCTGCAAGGCATTAAAAAAGGAATAATGGAAATGGCGGATATGGTTGTAATTAATAAAGCTGATGGTGATAATGTTAGAATGAGTGAAATGGCGCGTTTACAATATCAAAATGCGTTACATATATTTCCTCAATCAGAGTCTGGTTGGAGCCCTGTTGTGAGCACCGCTTCTGCAATAAAAAATATTGGAATTTCTAATGTTTGGGATGAGGTTTCTAAGTTTAAAATGTTGGTTGATGAAAATGGTTATTTCTTTAAAAATAGAAATCACCAACAAATACAATGGATGTATAACAATATTAATGAAGAATTAAAACGATTGTTTTATGGTTCAAAAAATATTAAAAATCATTTATCTTCCTTAGAAAAAGATATAATTTCTAATAAAGTTTCACCTGTAAAAGCAGCTGAAACAATGATTGAAGAATTTAAAAAATCGTTTTAACTTTTGATGTCGTCATTCTAAACTTGTTTCAGGATCTCATCATAATCATCATTTTCACTACAATAAAGTAAATTTTAGATTCCTGCCTTTTTAGAAATGACAAACTATTTTAGATTTCTTGAATTTATCAATTGTTCAAGTACCAATTCAACACCAAATTCGTTATTACTTTTTGTCTGATAGTTTGCTGCTTTTTTTACGTTTGGATGCGCATTTTCCATTGCAAAACTAAAGTCAGCTAATTCCAACATTTTTAAATCGTTATTATAATCGCCAAAAACCATAGTCTCTTGCTTGGTAATTCCCAGTTTGTTTTGAAGAATATTTAAAGCGTAGCCTTTATTAGCATTATTATGAGAAATATCTAACCAATGTTCACCAGAAACAATCACCTGCATTTGGCTTTCTAAATGTTTTACTGAAGGGTAGATGTGGGTTTCTGAACATTTAATATGATATGCTGCAATTTTAAAAAAGGTATCATTTGTAACTTTAGATAAATCGTCAACAACAGAATATTCAGAATAATAATTTTTGAACATATTAATAAATTGTTCGTCTTTAGTTTCTATATAGGCAGAGTTTTTTCCGCATAAAACAATGTGAACATTATTTAAAGTTCTTAAAATATTGATGCTTTTTAAGATATACTCATTAGGGATTTCAGTAGAAAATATCTCCTTATTTCCTTGCATTGAAAATGCACCATTTTCTGCAATAATAGTAATTTCATCTTTTATAGTTTGAAACCTATCTACAATACTAAAATATTGTCTACCGCTTGCTGCAATAAACTGTATGTTCTGCTTTTTTAATTGGTTATAAATATCAAAAAAATGCTCGCTAACTTCGCTTTTAGAGTTTAGCAAAGTTCCATCCATATCCGTAACAACCAATTTTATTTTTGAAAAATCCATAGTTTAATTTAAAGTGCAAAAATAGTGTTCTAAAACTTAATACTTGTAAAAAGAAAAAACTGCTTAAAAAGTAGTTATAAAATCGTCATTCTGAATTTATTTCAGAATCTCATCATATTGATTTTGAATCAGTATGTGAACCTAAAACAAGTTCAGGTTGACGAAATTTCACCTTTTAAGCAGTTTTCAATAGTTATAATTTATAGCATTAATCTTGCTCTAAATATAATTCCATAATTTTTATGGCTGATTCAGAAATAACAGTACCAGGACCAAAAATAGCTGCTACTTTTCTTTCTAATAAATAGTCATAATCTTGTGCTGGTATAACTCCACCTGCAAAAACCATAATGTCTGGTCTTCCAAGTTTTTCTAATTCACCAATTAATTGAGGAATTAATGTTTTATGACCAGCAGCTAAACTAGATGCTCCAACAAAGTGCACGTCGTTTTCAACAGCTTGTTTTGCAACTTCTTCTGGAGTTTGGAATAATGATCCCATATCTACGTCAAAACCTAAATCAGCGAAACTTGATGCTACTACTTTTGCACCTCTATCGTGACCATCTTGACCCATTTTAGCAATCATAACTCTTGGTCTACGACCTTCAATTTCTGCAAATTTATCAGCTAATTTTTGAGCTTTTGCAAAAGTACTATCGTCACTTACTTCTTTACTATACACGCCACTTATTAATTTAGTATCAGCTTTATGTCTTCCAAAATGAACTTCTAAAGCATCAGAAATTTCACCTAAAGTAGCAAAATTTTCAGCTGCTTCAACAGCTAAAGCTAATAAATTTCCTTTACCAGTTTCTGCACAAGCAGATAATGCTGCTAAGTTTTTATCAACAACTGCTTGATCTCTATTTGCTCTTAGTTTTTTCAAACGCTCAATTTGCGAATTTCTAACAACAGTATTGTCAACTTCTAAAATTTCAATGTCTGATTTTTCTGCAGTTTGGAATTTATTAACACCAACTAAAATATCTTGACAAGAATCTAAACGTGCTTGTTTACGTGCAGAAGCTTCTTCAATACGAAGTTTAGGAACTCCAGTTTCAATAGCTTTTGCCATTCCGCCTAATTCTTCAACTTCTTCAATAAGTTTCCACGCTTTTTTAGCAATTTCTTGTGTTAAGTATTCTACGTAATAAGAACCAGCCCAAGGATCAACTGCTTTTGTAATTTGCGTTTCATCTTGAATAAATATTTGGGTATTACGTGCAATACGAGCAGAGAAATCTGTAGGTAAAGCAATTGCTTCATCTAAAGCGTTTGTGTGTAAACTTTGCGTTCCACCTAAACCAGCAGCCATTGCTTCAATACAAGTTCTGGCAACATTGTTAAATGGATCTTGCTCACTTAAACTCCATCCAGAAGTTTGACTGTGCGTACGCAAAGCCATAGATTTTGGATTTTGTGGGTTGAATGATTTTAT
>NZ_JBFHHX010000007.1:0-44432 GCF_041596795.1 Lutibacter sp. | reverse complement strand
TTTTAACTATGCAATAGCACTTAGTTTTTTTGGTTAACTCAACCAATTGTGATCGCGACAGGATTATTTTTAAACAATTAATACACAGGTTAACAGTTAGTTATATATTATTCGTGGCTATTTTGTGCCAAAACACTCCTTAATTTTTTCAAATTAATTTCAATTTCATCAATTAAAATGCTTCCATCTTGTTTATAAAGATCATCTTCTTCTTTTAAAAGTAGATCCAATTCATCTACAAATAGATTATTTAAATCTAATTCAGGAAAATTATCCTTAACTGCTTTCAAGAATTCATAATTAGGTTTATTTATTCTCAAGTATCTACTAACCATTACCTCACTATAGTTAATTATAGATGCCAACTCTTTATTTGAAATATTCTTTGCCTCAAAGAATAAACGCAGTTTAGTATTTATATTCATAATTTAGAATGATTTTAAATTGCACACATAGGTATATTTTTTTTAAATAAAATGTACCTATATGTATTTTATTGTATATATTTGTACACAGATATACACAAACTATGACAAATATAATAAACCAAAAGCCAATAAAAAAAATGCAATCGCATATTGATAAAGCCTATGAGTTTTTAGATCAGTTTTTACCATATGAATATGTGGTGGAAGTTGAATTAATTCTTCAAAAGAAAAAAATAAAAGTATCTGGAGGAACTATAAGAAATATTAGAACAAAAAGAGTTCCTAACCCAAGAATAGATGTTTTAAATGCGTTGCTTTTAGTTGCAAAAAAAAATCAAAAACAATTATTAGAATTAGAATCTAACTTAAAAAAGTAAATATATGGCACTTACAAAACAACCTAATTTATATCCAGGAATGAATGATGCTGGATTTGAATTCTTCATTGTCGAGGATGAAGTAAAGTTTATCGCAAACAGTAAAATATCCAATTTCACCGAATTGCCTTTCGGTATTATTCAAATTATTGAAGAAGAAATAGAAAACAATAAAGCTATTAAAATGGCTTTGTTAGACTGGTATCCAAACTCAAAGTACGATCGGTTAAAACAATTTGTTAAGTGCAGATTTGGCGGTTTAGATTTTGAAGCCGACATCATTAATCATCAATTGCAACCTAGCGAATATGTAGAATGTCCTATACGTTCAAAGTGTGAGCATAATGGTGTATTGTGTAAAGCTCCAGAATATAACGGGAGCAAATTAAATGCTATTGATATTCAATTAATGAAGCTTTTAACAACTCCTTTAACTAACGAAGTAATTGCTGAACAATTGAATCTTCCTTTAGGGTCATATCATAAATATAAAAAATTATTGTATGAAAAATTAGGTTTCATACAAACAAAACAAGAGTTAACAATTATTGCAATAACTCTTAACATTATTTAGCCTGGCTAAATGCTACGTTCTTTTTTTGTGCAATAGCACATAGTTTATTGATTAACTCAACCACCGTTTAGGCGGTGGTTTTTAAAGAATTAAAAAAAATGAAAACAAGTTTAAAATACGCAATTACTCTTTGCTTAGCTATATTAATTATTCCAACAACACACTGCTTTTATTTGGTATTAAATTTACAGCCTACTGATAATTATCAGTTTATATACTACTACCTAATAGCGCTTATTTTTATTTGGATAATTACAGCGCCTATACTTTTAATGTTAGCAGATAAAGCAGCATATCAAATAGCTCTTTCTCAATTCAAAAAAATATACAATGACAGCAATTCAGAGCAAAATTAACCAGTTAAACGCACGTATAAATCAGTTTCAAAATAGCGAAGGATTGTTTTCTGCAGAAGAAATTGAAAGTTTAATAGCTCCTTTAAAATTAGAGTTGGCGCAATTAGCGAAAGAAATTGAAGTTGAATCACCAAAAATTATAAAATAATGAAATTAAGGAGTTTAAATAATAATAATAGAAAATTTGTAAACGATGTTATTCGTGGAAAAACAAATTATTCTGTTGAAGAAGATGATTTTATTATTGAAAATTATTTAAAAATGCCAATTAAAAGAATGGCTAAAATAATGAATAGAAGTTTTCCAGGAATTACTGGAAGATTAAAACACTACAATTTAGAGATTCCAAAAGAAATCATTGAAAATAGAAAATTAAACTCTAGAAGAAAAAAAGGTGATGCGCCTTTTAATAAAGGAATGAAACAAATTGATTACATGTCTCAGGAAGCTATTGAAAGAACTAAAACTACTCGATTTAAAAAAGGGAATATTCCGCATAATAGTATTGGTGTTGAAATTGGATGCATTAGAGTTAGAACTGATTACAAACAAAGAAAAGGTTGTAAGTATCAATGGATTAAAGTTAGCGATAATGAATGGAAGCTACTTCATCATTTTGTTTGGGAAAGTGTTTATGGACCTAAACCTGAAAATGGAATTTTAAGATTTAAAGATGGAAATACAATGAATTGTTCCATTGATAACATAGAACTAATAGACTTTAAAACAAATATGATTTTAAACACTATACATCGCTATCCGGATGAATTACAAAGGTCATTCAGATTATTAAAAAAACTTAAAAGAACTATTAAAATTTAAAAATGGCAAAAAATAAAGCAATCGATTTGAATGATATTTTATTTCAAACAATTCAAAATATAATTGACCCAGAAGTAGATAATGACGGAAAAATAATAAATGAAATTACAGTTGAAAAAGCTGAAGCAGTTGCTAAAGTTGGGCAAGTAATGGTTAATAACATGAAAATGCAAGTAGATGCAATGAAATTAGTAGCAAGTGGCAATATAAAACCAAGTCAATTACCAGATAATTTACAGGGAAATTTCAAAGAAATAGACAATAAATAAAACTATGAACACACAAACACAAATAGCTTTAGAGCAAGTTTTTACAGCAGATTTTTTAAATAATAAAAAATTCATAATTACGGTATTAAATTCTATCAAAAGAATGCCTTTTGGTATGAAATTTAGAGAAATTGAATTGTATTCAGAACGCCAAGTAGTACAATTTTATGTAGATCTAGAAAGTAATAAAGAACAACTTTCTAAAATAATCTTAAACCTAGAATTATTTATTCAATTTTCTGAAGAAAATTTTAAACCTGAACCTTGTTTAGATGAAAGCGAAACAAAATTAGACTTAGGATGTTTGCTTTTTATAAATAGAAAAATACACAAAAACTTTGTGTGTTTTGATCCAGATGTGCAATGCTTTTATAATGGAAACGATGAAGAATAACCTAATAACAAGCAATGTTGAACTTATCCTAATTAGCGACTTCAACACAACTATAAAATATGAACAGTTTTTCAGTCAAATAAAAACAACCAAATGAGTTACGTAAAAGATACCGATATACTAAACGCAACAAACGGCGGATTAGATATAATAAAAGCATATTACCCAGCAGCAGAAGAATCTAATGAAGGAGCTAGAGTTAAACATTTTAAATTACGTGAAAGCGAAAAAACGGCAAGTGCAGCTTTAAAACGTTTAGATGATGGCGTTTGGATTGTTACAGATTTTGGCGGAGATAACGCAAAAAGAAATGGAATACAAGTTTGTATGTTTGAGGAAAACATTACATACGGTGAAGCTTGTGCGTTGTTAGGAGCGCGTTATAAAATAGAAGGTGCAAAGTTGGAGTTGTATATGCCAGAAATTGAAAAACGTCCGTTAAAAAAAGATGAAACTCCTGGATCGTACTATTTTACTTATAAAGAATTTACGCCTGCTGAACTTGCCTTAATTGGCCCGCGTGTTAATGAAAAGCATTGTAACTCTTTTAATTTAAAATCGTGTAAATCATTTGCTTATTGCAAGGCTAATGAAACTGTTGTTACAACAGCTACGGAAAATTATCCAATTTTTGTTTTTGATTTTGGCTCCTGGCAAAAAATATATCAGCCTAATAGTTTTGAAAAAAAATTCCGTTTTCGCTATGCTGGTAGTAAACCCAGTAAACACATTTTTGGACTAGATTTAATTGAAGCTGAATTTAAGCGCATAAAAAAACAGCAGGAAGAAGAGGAAATGGAATATGATGATGATGATGATGAAGATGAAGCAGCTTCAAAAAAGAAAGATCCTCGTTTAGATAGTGTTTTTATTATTAGTGGTGGTTCGGATGGTATTAATTTGTTCAGCTTCAATAAATTTCCTTTATGGTTTAATTCAGAATCGGAGCATTTAGATTGGGACGATTATAAAAAACTAAAAGTTTGGGTAAAAGAAATTTACTACATAGCAGATTTAGACCTAACAGGTGTAAAACAAGCTATTACCGTTGGTTTAAAATTTTTAGATATTAAATTGCTTTGGTTGCCTGAAAAGCTAAAGAAATATAGCGACAAGCGTGGAAATCCTTGCAAAGATTTTAAAGATTACGTAGATAAGTTTTATAAAAAGGATAATCCAAATCCGTTTATAAATGCGCTTGATAAATTAGAAAATAACGCTTTACCAATGCAATTTTGGACAGAGTATTGGAACAAAAAAACTAAAAAAACCGTTTTTAATTTATCTAACACCAGGTTATATCACTTTTTAGCAAACTTAGGTTTTGGTCGCTACGAAAGTGAAAATTTAAAAGAAGGATTTTTATACATACGAAAAGAAGGAAGCATTGTAAGGGTATTGCATCCGTATGAAATTGAAAATTTTGTGCACGCTTTTTTAGAAGAGCGACAAATGCATCCTGATTTACGAGATTATATTTACAAATCACCACAACTTAATGAGCGTTCACTATCAAAATTACCTAACATTGAAATAGATTTTACCGATGCTGATAAACACACGCAATATTTATTTTTTCCTAAAAAAGTGTGGCAAGTAACTAAAGAAGGTATTAAAGAATTTAAACAAGGCGAAGTTGATAAATTTATTTGGGAAGATAAAATAATTGATTTCCATCCACAAAAAGAAGATCCTCATTTTAAAATATCAACAGATAAAGATGGCGATTTAGATATTGAAATATTAAAAAAAGACAATCCGTTTTTTAACTATTTAATCAATACTTCACGTGTGCATTGGAGAAAAGAATTGGAAGAAAGTTTTGAAGGGCGTCCAGAAAAAGAAGCTGATGAATATTTCAAAAAAAATCAATTTAACATTGCTGGAAGCAGACTTTCAGAAGATGAAATTTTAGAGCAAAAACAACATTTAATAAATAAAATTTACAGCATTGGTTATATGCTTCATAAATACAAAGATGAAAGTAAAGCCTGGTGTGTTTTTGCTATGGATAACAAACTATCAGATGTGGGCGAAAGTCACGGTGGTTCTGGAAAATCTTTATGTTATAGTTATTTAGATAACATTTTAAAGCGCCGTTTTTATTTAAAAGGGCGTGATGAAAAATTAACACAAAATGATTTTATTTATCACGGAGTTACTGAAGATACGGACTATATTTTAATTGATGATGCTTCACAGTATTTAAAGTTTGATTTTTTCTTTTCTGAAATCACCGGAAGTTTAAAAGTTAATCCTAAAAATGCACAACCTTTTGAGATACCTTTTACAAAAGCTCCAAAGTTTGTAATCTCATCTAACTACACCATTAGAGATATAGATCCTTCAACTGCTAGAAGATTGCTTATTACTGTTTTTTCAGACTATTACCACTACAATAAAGATGACGAGTACAAAGAAGAGCGCCAAGTAAGTGATGATTTTGGAGGAAAAAACTTATTTAAAGATTTTACACAAACGGAATGGAATGCATATTACAATTTTTGCGCACAATGTATTCAGTTCTTTTTAACGCATCCAAAAAAAATAAATCCACCTATGGATAATGTAACCAAAAGGAGTTTGCAAGCAGAAATGGGTGACGCTTTTATTGGTTGGGCCGAAGCATTTTTTGCTACAGAAGTAGATAATATTGAGCAGAAAGGAAACTTTAAATATTTAGATAATTTCTTTAGTAAAGAAATGGCGTTTAAAGATTTTGTAGATACTACAAAACAAAATAAATGGACTTCAAATAAATTTAAAAAAGCGATGAAAGCCTTTTGTAAGTGGAACGGATATGTATTAAATCCAAAAGAATTTCATAATAATTCAGGAAGAATTATTCAAAAAATTGGAGATAAAGCTGCTGAAGTATTTTTTATAAAAACCATAGAAACTCCAACCGTATTTAAAAATAATGAAGGTAGTAATGTTAATGAAATTTTAGAAGATTAGTTATGATATACACACGCGAAGAAGTAGAAACTATTGTAAATAATTGTAAAAATGAAACGCAATTATTAACTGTTTGCCAGCAGTTTAAATTTTTAATTGATAATAAATATCAAGTTAAAAGTTTGCATTTAAATGTTATTACTCAACTAAAACTAAGGCAATTATTAAAAGGTAGTTAAAATGGAAACAATTAAAATTAAAAGCTATTTACGCCAGGCTACTGAAAAAGATTTGTTTTACGCAAATGATATTTTAGAAAATCGTGAGGTTTTTTATAAATCAGTAAAAACAGGTATTGTTAGCGGTCCGTATTGTTTGTGTAACAACAAACCTATTTTTGAGTTACTGATAGAATTAAATTTACAAATGCTGTATGTAATTGATAATTTATATACAGATGATTCAATAGCTTTTAAACTCCATTTAAAACGAGCAGAACTATCCGATGTGAAAAACGCAGATGGCTATATAAGAAATAGTTCCTTTTATCTTTTAAACACTAAAAATCAAGTTCAAGGGCCTTTTTATATTTCTCAAAACACAAATATAACTCAGTTAAATAAAGATATAATTAACAAAGCTGCGTATATCATAACTAAAAATTACAACATTCAAACAATAGAAAATCAAAAAATAGCATCATGAAAAAAACACTTTTAATAATAATATTAATAACAACGTTAAGTCGTGCGCAAGAACGGTATTTTGTAACATTTGGGTTTGATCCAAAATTAGCAACTTCTGGCGCTTATACATACAATAAAAAACCTGTAGCAGATGTATACTTATATGTTGGTAACACTTTTAATAACAACTTTGAATTTGGATTAGGCGCAGAATACGCAAATTTAAACCCAAGTTACACAGCTTTTAATGTGTATGTAAACAAGGTTTTTTATTCCTGGAACGAAAAATGGAGTTTTACTACCGGTCCAGAATATTTATTAATAGACAGAGGCCGATTTAACCATCAACAAAAAATAAATCCGGTACACACATTTGGTTACAACAATGCAATTGCATTTTATGTTACGGATAGTTTTTCAGTACGTTTAAAAGGCCGCCTTATACATAGAAAAGATTTATTAAAAATGTACCAGGACAAAACCTTCCTAAAATTTAACGGATCAATAGAATTTAGAATTGAATTAACACGATAAAAAACTATGAAATCTGGATACTTTGATATAAAAATTAATGATTTAAAACTTAAAACAGCAGCAGTATTTTGTGACATATCCGGAAATGGTAATAATTTAATTTACGATGAAATTATATTTGACAATAGACGTATGGATTTTTGTAAAAAACATTCAACTAAAACCATAGAAAATTATATTAAATTAAGATTACCTCCATACAATTATAAAAACACATTGCTAACAGATTCGAAAATTAACAATTTAGCAAATGAAACCAACCAACAATCGTAAATGGATTTGGCGCACCAAAGGCAACTATAAAATTATTATTGAAGCTCCAACATTTAAAAAAGCAAAATTAATCTTAAAATCTATGAAATTATGACAAAAAATAAAAGTGAATTTCAGACTAAAGTGTATTCTTTTTTTGAAAATAGATACATAGGTAAGATATTAAAGTTAGAATCAGCAAGTCTAAATAGACACTACATAAAATTTAAGCCTTTTGACTCTGTTTGGTTTCAACAATTTTCAGATAGTATTGATGTTGATTCTGTAGATTTTGAAAACAACACTATTAGTGGATTTATAAGCAATTCAAGTAAATTAATTGAATAGTATAACGTACACTTATAACCGTCAGAAATAAAAAAAAACGCATGCAAATTAATTTTGATAAAAATTAAAATATGATTAAAGATAAGACAATATTAGATGTTTGTTGTGGTGGTAAAATGTTTTGGTTTGATAAAGAAAACCCTAATGTTTTATTTAGTGATGTTCGAAAAGAAGATCATTTATTTAACGATGGACATTTACTAAAAGTTAGACCAGATGTAATTGCAGACTTTCGAAATCTTCCGTTTGAAAATGAAAAATTCAAACTTGTAGTATTTGACCCTCCACACGTTGAAAATTTAACTGAATCTTCTATTATTAGAAAAAAGTACGGAACATTATCTTTTGATTGGCGAACGCATATAAGAGAAGGATTTAATGAAGCTTTTAGAGTTTTAGAACCAAATGGAATATTAATTTTTAAATGGAATGAAGTAAAAATTAAAGTAAATGATGTATTAAAATTGACTGATATACAACCATTATTTGGACATAGAACTTCTAAAAGTGGTAATACTATTTGGCTATGTTTTATGAAAATATAAAAAACGTGTAGATGGCTTTTTATTTTTGCGGTTATGAGTAGTTATTTTTAGTGCTTGCATAACCGCAATAAATAAACGTAGTGTCATTAATCCGCAAGGATTAAATATAACTTTAAGTGTAAATAATTGAGTGCGAATTTTAAAACTAAAATATTATGAATAAAAAAAATTTAGTGCCTAGAATTATATCAATGCCATTTATTATGTGCATTTTGATTATACCAATGTTAATATTATATTATAAGTGGTTAAAAAATTACTTTTTGTATGGAGGAGAGGTTATAGCTTATGAAGATATAGAAGAAAAAGGCACGATTAGAGAGTTATACCATCTTTTAAAAGACCAAAGTAAGCATTAATTATTTACATAGTTGATTGCCTTTAGGCTTGTAGTACGGCTACGTAATGAAGAAACGTATTGATTGACATCAGCCGTATTACAACCAACTAACGCTTATAAAATAAGAACGATTTAATAAAATAAATATTATGATACATACAATTAAAATTGATTTAGCAGAAGTAATAAGTTTTAAAAGCCTAAAAGAAAAAAAAGACTTAGTAGGTAAAATAATTTGGCAAGAAGAAAGATATGGAGATGCTCCAGCAATTATAAAATATATACTAAATGATATTTTAGAAGCCGAAGAAGAAATTGATAAAAGAGAAGATGTAATTAAGGCTTTAAAAACTTTGATTGAAAAATTGGAGTAAGTTTTTATTTTATGAGGAGTTAACTTTTAGTTTTTGAGAAGAAAACAACCATTAATCGGACTGGCAAAAACTGAAACAAACACAAAATTAGATTTGTGGTTAACACATCGGACAAAAATTACATTTAACTTTCTTATAAAAAACGGTGTAGCGCAGCGAAATCTTTTTTATAAGTAGTTGAAAGCAGTATGACGCAGGCGTTTTTCACGCCGAGTAATATTGCAGCGTAATGGGTTGGTAATATTTAAAAGAGGATTGATTTTGTTAATTCTCTTTTTTATTTAAGTAAAATCCGTTCAAAAATTTCAAACGCACAACATTACCTGTATTTCCCCTTCAACCCCTATATTACAGAAACCACGAAAAAATTGTAACTTTGTAACCAACTACAGAAAGCCACGGCTTATATAGGTTTTTTAGTTACATTTTTAAATTTTATTTATATAAGAAGTTACAAAAAAAATGTAACTAAATAAATGGTTACAATTTTACATTTTTCTTTTATAGTTAAGTTACATTTTCTATGTAACTCATAAAACAATGTATATCAGTAAATTAGTTTGTTTTTTTAATACTGGTTACATTGTTACAAAAAAATCCGGCTTTTTTCACTTTTTTAAAATAAAAATATACCTATAAGTATATTTTTGCAATTTTTAATGTACTATAAAGTACATTTTTACTATATTTGATAAAATTTTAGTTCAGTGGAAATTATTGATAGAGTAGCGTTTAATCCAGATGTTTGTGCAGTAGAATTAGACTTCGAAGGAAAGTTAACTCCTGAGTATGCTAAAATTGCTCAAAATTTTTTTAATTCTCGCGAAAATGGTAACGTTTGGAAACCAACCTATTTTGGAAAAAAAACAATTTCGTTTTCTGAAACTTCAAAAAAATCAACTGCCGGTACAAGCTACAATCAAACAATTACCATTACATTTCCTAGCAATGATTTACTAAGGTCCGATAGGTTAGAACTTTTTAAAATGGTGAAATTTATAAAGCTCGTACTTACAAATGGAGCTAAATTAGTAATTGGTCGCAATGATTTTTTTCAAAATTCACCACCAAAAGTTAAAACAGAATCCAATTTAAAAATAACAACCGTAACATTTTCAACAGAATCTATATTTCATTCTGGTTTTGTTAGAAATGCCGATGATGATATTGCAGATTTAATTGATGATCTGTTACCACATGATATTCCAATAACTTTTATTAACATATAAAATGGCAGACGAAATTACTTTTCCTATTAATGTAGGCGTAAAAGAGGACCATCCGGCAAGAGTTTTAAAATTAGCAACAGTAGATCCTAAATATTATTACACTGCCGAAGAGTTAAAATTATATGAAGCTGCAATTAATGCTTTACATAATTTATTAAAATATGCTAAAACCTCCGACTTCATTAACAACGGTTCTAACGGATTAAGCCGTTATGTAGAGCTTTCTGAAATAGGCAGTTTAATACCTACAACAGTTTCTGATACAGATACAGCTTTATTTGATGGAGATGCTATTTGGCAAGATGGTTTAAATTATTATGCGTATGTACGTCATTTTAAAATAGATGGAGTTGAAGAACATTTATTTTTAAACACAAATATTACAATAGATCCTTTAGGAACCGAAAACCCAACCTATAAAAAAAGAGTAGTATTTATTGTTGAGGCTGATGGTTTAGGAGGTTACATACTAAAAATTGTTGAAAGTGATCCAGCTGAAAATCCATTAAAGCCAACGCTAGACGCTTCTTATCAACTAGAAATTACAGAAGTAACAATTTCTGCAGGCGCATCTGAACCTGATAATGTTTCAAGAAAATTTATTTATGCAGAAGGTGATGCTGAAGAATGGAATGTAACAACATCGAACGCAACAACTGTTAAAATAAATAGTTTAAACAATCCTCCATCTGGATTAAAAAGTATTTTATGTGAAAATGTAACACAAGATACTACATTAAGTTTTAAAGCTCCAGTAGCTATTTTTACTAGTTCAGAAAGTATTTTAGTGTTTGACTTAAAATTAGAATCTGTTTGGGAATGGAAATCATCAGAAAGAATTACTATTGATATTTATTTAAAATCAAATGATTCAAGATTTGCCGGACGTGTTCGAATTGGCTCTGATTTTGGTTTTAATTTTGATGGCTCTAATATTTCAGACACACAAAAAGTAATTGTACGATTAAGTCGTTTGCCAGGTATTTATGATAAAAATACATTTGATGAAATTGAATTTGTTTTTAAACGCACTCAAAATGAAATTTTTAGAATAGATAATGTTGCTTTAGTTGAAGGTGTTGAAAATAACAATATACAAGCTATACCGCGTAAAGTTTCTGAATTGTTTAACGATTTATTATTTCAAACAAAAGACGAAGTTCAAGCAAAAAACGCTACAGTTCATAAAAGTACAGCAACAATTAATACATTAATAGCAGATCAATCTACACATTTAGTAAATGAATTAATTGAAGTGATAGACGCTTCAGATGATAATTTAGTAAATTCAGGTACTGCAATTTATAAATATAAAGGCACTACTAATGGAAATTTAACAGATTATCAATTACAATATAAACAAGAAAGTTTAATAACTAACTTAAAAACACTCTCCGATGTATGGAATATTGGAGGTATGAATGTACGTGCCTACGCAACTAATTATCCAATTTTAGTTAATATACACACAGCACTTCCTAAAAATTTACCAATAGACGAGCTAAGCGCTTCAGATATTACCAACGGTTACTCCAGAAAAGATGCCATTGTAGCCACCACTTCTGGCGATATTATAGTAATAAAAGGTACGCCAGCGTTAACAGCATTTATACCGTTTATTGATACCGATTTGTATTACTTTATTCGCGATGTATTAATTATACCAGGCGCAACAGAACCAGTAGATCCTGCAACAGGCACACCCAATACTACAGATTTAGTATTATTTGCCGAAACTGGTACAGAAGCTGGTGGCGAAAGTACAGTAACAGCAAGTAGCGCTACAGTTACCATTGCTACAGATAGCGGTATTAGTGGTACCAAGTGTATTAGAGGTTTAAACGTGCCGCGCACAGGTATATTTAGCAAATTTGCATTTGCAACAGCAAAAGACTTTGCAAACTTTACCGCCTTAAATTTCGATTTTAAATTAGACACCGCAATTACTTCATTGTATTTTACCATTAACATTTATAATGGTACACAATTAGTAGGTAGTAAAAACATATTTAGCAATCAAAACGGTTTTTTAAATTCTATAACCAGCGTACAAAACATTAACATACCAAAAGAAGAATTTAATATTACAGGTACCGCTTACACATATATCGAAATACGTCCGCGAAGTTATTCATCGGCAGTAGCTAATTTAAACTACCGAATAGATAATGTAAAACTAATTGATGGTTTTACCACCAATCCAAACAATCCGGTACAAACAACGCACACACATAGCAATTTAAGTGTATTAGAACAAATTACACAAGAAATGATTAATGCTATTGGTACTATAGCTACTAAACAAAACACTTTAGTTAGTGGTGTAAACATTAAAACTGTTAATGGCAATAATTTATTAGGTAGTGGAAATATTGAAATAAGCTCTGGATCATTCCCAGCACCATTTTTAGAAGAACTAATACCAGATAGTAATTTACCAAGTACAACAGGCAACTTTATCTTAAAGGGCGCATACTTTAAAGAAGAAATGTGTTTAACTGCCAACTTAAACAATACCAACGGTATTTTAATTGAGGGGCAAACCATTAACTATGCAACATTTGTAAGCGACAACCAAATTAATGTAAACATAACTACTGGCGCAGCTGAGGGCGAATTTGATGTTACACTAAACAACGGTATTTTAAAAGTTTTTCCGAACCAGTTGTTAATTGTGTTGGGTACTGTTTTTAAACCAACCGAAAGTGATTGGATTGATAAAATAGGGTCTGGTGATTTTGATACTCCTGGAGAAATTAAGCTAACTATTTATAATGCCTTAGTAAGTGGAGTTTGGGATAAAGTATTAAACTACAATATTGATTTTAGAGTGTATTTTAAAGTTGTTAAAAGCCCAACAGGAAACTACAGTACAGTTTCTAATATACCAAATATAGCTATTGTAAATTCATTAAATAATGAGTTAATAGTTGGGTTAAATCTTTATTCCACAGGTCCTTCAAGTTATCTAAAAACTTATTCTTTAGCAGACGGCGGTGCGTGGGTTGTTAACGCAGGAGATACTGGAGATAATGTTTTTTTATATGATTTGGAATTTAGATTTTTATCTGGAGTTCTTTATTTATACAAGAATAAAGTATTAAGAAAAACTTTCAATGATGTATTAAATTATGATACAAAATTGAAATTTGATATCAGAGGATTCGATATTATTGATATTAAATACATAGAACTAGCCACATAAAAAATAAAAATATGCTATTACTAGACTACGAAATAAAACGAATGGGTTTAACACCATTACAAATGGTTAGCGAAATAAACTACGACCATTTAAGCTATTTATACGCCAAAGAGGGTGAGGTAGATTTGCAAGGTAAACGTTTACCAAAAAGCTACTTTTTAAAGCGAAACAACAAAGAAGTTGTAAGGCAAGTGTATGAGCGTGTGTACGGTACACATACTTATAATGGAGTGGATTATGAAAACATTTTTTTAGGTATAGAAACAAAAGTATACCACCTACACACAACAGGCGAGTTGCAATTGGTAAGCACAAAAACATATATGTTTAATTTACACCCAGTTTTTGTTGGTGATGGCAACGAAACAGTTGTAGGCTTCAGCTCTCGTAAAATGGTAGAAATATTAAAAGCAGAGCGATACGCTTCCGCTAATAATTTACAAAGCCAAAACGCAGCAATTTATCAGTTTTTGTACTCAACCTATCAAGAGTACGAAAATTACCTAAAATTTGGCGATAAAACATTGCTAATTGAAGCGTTAGACAATGAAACAAGACCAGAAGTATTAGAAGTTTTAAATCATTCCGTTGCAGGAACAGAATTAACAATTGTTCAACTCATTAAATTAACATTACAGTAATGAGCACACAAAATCGTCTTTATAACTACGAAAAATACATAGCATTTTTAATGTTGTGTATGGTATTTATACTAATAGCTTTAGATAATGGTATTGTTAGAGATAGCATAAGTAATTATGTATATATGCAACACAACCAAGTGTACTATGGCTTATTGTTTACAACTTCAGGAATGTTTATGGTAAACGGTGCAATTTGGCGTAAAAATTACAACATACTGTTAGGCGTATTATTAGCAGGTGTTGCGTTAACTCCACATTTACAGTTTCCAAAGCTTCATAATATTTTAGCCGCTTCTTTTTTTGAAATCAGCTGTATTGTAATGGTATTTTATAGCACACAAAAACAATTGTGGTATAAAGTTGCAGCCGCCATATTTATAAACGTTGCATTAATAGGCTGTGTGCTATTTAATTGGTACACGCTTTTAGTAGCAGAATTTTTAGGCATTTTACCAATAACCATTCACTATTTATTTGAAAGTAAAAATAAATTAAGTTAAATAAGTTCTTAAAAAATAAATAATGTCCCAAAGCATTATACCAGTTAAAATACGCGAGCATTTAATTCCTTTTTTTTATGAGGAATTTAAAGGTGTTGAAGCGCATTACCTTAATAAAAGAGTAAAAGCGTGTAAAATAAGTATGACATCATCAATTGGTAAAATGTTACGTATAACATTAGAAAAATCAGGATATCCGTTAAAAGAAATTGATAAAATAGGAAAGTTCAATATGTATATTGCTGTTTCTGATAGTGAAGCTTCAAAAACTGCTTCAGCAAAAATATATAAATATGTAAGTGGCCAATATTCATTTTTAAAAGTGCCATACCAAGTTGCAGAAGATATTAATGATATTTTAGAAGATCAGTTTCGTATTGCCTTTGTAAATCGTGTTAAAGGCGCTTTGCGTTTTTCTCCAAAAACAAAAGTACAAGACATTATTTCAGACTTTATGGTAGAATATTCTTTAGATGAGTATGGCTATAAAATAGCCTCATTACAAAGGTTATATAATAGATCGGTAGCAGAAAATAAAACAATGAGTAGAATGCAAAGCAAAGTAAGTAACAGGGTATTAAATTACAAAGGTTAATTTTCATGTCTTAAAAAATAAAAGATTGTATTAGATATTTGGGTTTTAAAGTAAAAGAGTTTAATCAACCCAATATGCGTTCTATTATGATACAGTTTTCGTCCCTTATTTTGGCGTACTTACAAAAAACATTGTTTGTGCTTAAAGCTACATTTGCCACAAAAAAAGGCTTATTTATAATTCCAACAATTGCAATATCATTACCAGTTTTAAGTACAAAACAACACGTAGGTTTAATGTTAGCTATATTAATGATAGTAGATTTTGCAACAGGATTTGCAGTTTCAAAAAAAAATAAAAAAGAAGCTGAAAAACTAAAACCTGAATTAAAAACAGAAAACACCTTTTCTTCAGAGACTTTTAAAGTAAAAACAGGTATTAAATTGTTTTTGTATATGAGTACCATTTTTATAGCATATTGGGCAGAAAATGTATTAAAAATAAATCCTTTTAATTTTTCATTTTCTACACTTGAATTTACTATTACAATAGTAATAATGTGTATTTGGATGATTGTTGAAATGTATTCTATTTTTTTTGAAAATGTAAAAAAATTAGGTTTTGATATTTTAGGAAGTTTTGGAAAAATAAAACGTATTTGGAGCGAACTTAAAAAACCTATTCAAGATGAAAACACCGCTAATTAAATTACACAGATATTCACAAGATCAAAATCAATCATTATCAACTACTGTTATTTTAGATGATAGTAATAATCCGTTATATTCAAGCATAACACTAGAACGTGGTTGGCGTAATAATAAACAAGGAGAAAGTTGTATTCCTGCTGGAGTATATGATGTAGTTTTAGAGTATTCACCAAAATTTAAAAAGGACCTTTGGGAAATTAAAAACGTGCCAAATCGTAGCGAGTGTAAATTTCATTCCGCAAATTATTGGCATCAATTAAACGGTTGCATTGCTCCAGGGCGCAGACCAAAATATTTAAATAGCGATAAATACTTAGATGTTACTGATAGTGTGAATACGTTAAAAGATTTTCACGCAGCTTTAAAAGGATTTACAAAAGCAATTTTAATAATTACTACAGAACCAAATATTTTTTAATAATGAAGTTACCAATACTTTCTCCTCTTCAAAAAATAATTAGTGTAACTCTTGTTTTTTTAATAATTGTACAGCTATGGCAATGGAATAGCACTAAAAATATACGAGAAATAAACAAAGTGTTGGTAAAAGAAAATAAAGCGCTTACAACGCTTAATTTAGAAATTAATAAAAAACTAAAATTAGATAGCTTGTTAATTTACAAATCTCTTCAAAAAATAGATTCGCTGCAAAAAGTAGATGAACTTCAAAAAAAACAATTAATCAAAATCACATCAAAATATGAAACGTTACACGCTAATTATAATACTCTTAGTCCTAACGGTAAAACAGACTTTTTCACAAAACTTATTAATAACTGAGGTACAACGCGATAGCATTGTTTCAAAAATATTAAGAGGCAATCAAGCGCAAGAAGAAAATGTTGTTTTAAAAAAACAAATAATAGTTAAAGACTCTGTAATTGCAGTATGCTCCACAGTTATTTCAATTCAAAAAAACAGCATTAATTTACAACAACAGCAGTTAAATAATAGTTTAATGATAATAAAAAATCAGAAAGAAATAATTTCAAACGAAAAAAAACGAGCGCGTAAAAAAGGCTTCTCTGGTTTTTTAAAAGGTGTTGGTGTTGGTGCTGCGTTGGTTGTAGGCTTTTCTTTTCTATAAAAAAACATGTCTTAAAAAAAAGTAGGTGCTATGGTACTTTAGCCATAAATAGTACACTATGAAAGTAAATTCCTTAATTTCTGATATAATTCGTGGCGAATGGTTAATAGACATTCATAATTTAGAAGCATACAATCCTATTATTTCAAAATTATTAGCAGGTGAGCAATTGAATTTAGAGCGCGACACAAAGTCAATCTTAAATTTTATAGACCAGGGCGGTAACGTTGTAAAAGAAAATGAAGAAGGCGTTGTGCTAGTTCCTAAAGGATCTATTGCAGTTGTAAAAATGATTGGTGAAGTAGTAAAGTACGGCGATTTTTGCGTGTATGGAGCCGATGAAATTGTTGCAGCTTTAACACAAGCTAACAATATGAAAAATGTACTAGCTACCATTTTTATTATTGATGGCCCGGGCGGTTCTGTTTCTTCCATTGGTCCTTTCCAGTATTTCGCTAAAAACATAAAATCAAAACCTATTATTGGTTTATGTGACCAAGCATTGAGTTTACATTATTGGACAGCTGTTGAAGTATGCGACCATATTATGGCAGATAACAATGTATCTGCTCGTTTCGGTTCGGTAGGTGTTGTATTAACATTTGCCGACAACAGAAAAGCTATGGAAGAAAAAGGAATTAAGTTTCACGAAGTATATCCAGTTGAAAGCGAATACAAAAATAAAGCCTTTGCCTTAGCGCGTGAAGGAAAATATGAAATGATTCGTGAAGAGTTTTTATCGCCATTAGCTAAAAATTTTCAAAGCAGAGTAAAAGCAAACAGACCCAATTTATTAGAAGAAGTTGGCGTATTGTCTGGCAAAACTTTTTTTGCTGATGAAGCTTTACGCTTAGGTATGATAGATAGTATTGGCGGAATGCAAAGCGCTGTACGTCAAGCAGTAATTTTGAGTAGTATAAATAAATTTAATAATTAAAAAATGAAGAAAAATGTTTAAAAAAATGTTAGCCGCCGTTATTATGTTAACGGACTTTTTAAAAATCAAAGAAATCCCGATAGTTGACGGACAGGTCGCATTTTCGGATGATCAAACAGCAAAGCTAAAAGAAGAGCTTTCTGAAAAAACTTTAACAGAATTGATTGAAGCATTCAATAAAGAAATTGCTGAAAACTCAGATGTTAAAAGTATCAATAAAGAGATTGAAGCCATTTTAGCGGCTATGAAAACTCCTGAAGAAGATGCTGCTGCATCAAAAAAACAAAAAGAGCCAGATGCTAAAGATGATGATAAGGATGATACACTTGCTAAGTTAGAAGCCTTAAAACTTAAAATGAAAGAAAAAGACGATTTAATTAAAGCGTTAATTTCTGAATCTGAAGGCGATGCTCCATTTCAAATTATAAAAGGCGGAAAAGCAAAAGAAAGTATGAAACATAGTACTACCCATTTATTTGGTTCTACAAAAGCATATGATGCTTTTGAAGATAGAAACTGGAATAAAAGAGCTGCTGGTATAGTAACTTCAGCAACAGATTATACAGAAGCAACTACAATTGATAAATTAAACGGCGATTTAGAGTTATTCTTCCGTGAAAATCCTGAAGAAATAACATCATTACATCGTGATAATTTTGGATTACCAGCACATTGGGCAAAACGTATGAATGTTGTTGATAGAGTTGCTGACGGTAGCATTGCAACTGCTGATATTTCGCAAGCACGTAAATTAAATTGGTTGCCTAAAAATAAACAAACAATTCAACCAGAAGAAGGAAAAATATTTCCAATTTCAATTGATATTGAGTTTGTAGGTCATTTATTATCTAGCATTGAAGCTTCTTGGTTAAACTCGTTTAATAAAGAAGGAAGTCAAGCGTATAAAATGACGTTTGTTCGTTTCTTAGTAGCTGAATTAGATAAAAAAGCCCGTGCAGAAGATAGAGTTGCTACAATTAAAGCAGTGTATGTTCCTACGCCTGATGGAGCTACAAAACCAGGTAAATTTATAAACAGACAAAACGGGTTGTTATACTTGTACTGGAAAGCGAGAGATATTGATAAAAAATACCGTGCTTTTAAATTAGGTACTCCAACACCTTCAAATATTGTAGATTATATAGATAATGCTATTAAAGCATTGCCTTTAGAAATACGTAATAGTTTAGGATTAGAGTTGCAATTATCTCCAGCTTGGTTAAAAGCGTATAAACGCAGATATGAAAGTTTGTATAGTTTAAATCAAGATTATAAAGGTCAGCCTGAATATCCAAAAGACTATCCTAATATTAGATTTACAGAAGTAGTAGATTTTGAAGGGACAGACTTTATGGCAATTACATTTAGTGATAACATTGAAATTTTAGAAAATCTTCCAAAAGAAAAATCATTGTACAAATTTGAAATGTTAAAACGTATTATTTATGTATTTGCGGATTACAAATTAGGAATCAGATTAAAACATATAGGTAATAAAGTAAAAGTTGGTGATCCAGATGAATTTAAAGTGCAAACAGTTTGGTCTAATGATGTGCCAATTTTCAGTTCAGATTTCTTTGTACCTACGTTTGATGATGCAACAGGAGAAATTAATGCAACATTTAATCAAATTCAAGTAGATGATGCTTGGGCTACTGATATTACAAAAATAAACGGAATGGTTCCTGGAACTATTGTGCGTATACAAGGTAATACTGCAATGGCTGCAACTAAAAATGTAAAAAACAATGCAGACTTAGTAATTGGTTCCGACTTCGATTTAAAATCAGGTGGAACTTTAACTATGGTAGTTATGGCCGATGGTAAATTAAAACAATTAGCTAGAACAACTGCTCCGGAAGCTGCAGAAGTAACAGCAGTTGACTTTACTACTGGTATTTTAGATGCTGCTTTAGGTAATGAATTTAACCACACAGGTTCAGGTGTTGCAATTACTGAAATATTGAACGGTGTTCAAGGTCAAGTAGTTAAAATTAGCGGTAAAGCAGGAGCAGGATCTGATGTTACTTTAAGTACCGTTGGAAATATTAAAGTGGCTAGTGCAGCAACATTAGCTACAGATGCAGACTACATAGAGTTAATCTTGGTAGATGCTGTATGGACAGAGTTTAATCGTGTAATCGCATAATAATATATAAAGATGACGAATTTTAGAAAATCGGTGCCAGCTCCTACAACTGTAGGTGCTGGAGCACCAACTCCAAAAAAAGGATTAGTAACAATTATACATAGCAATGATGTACTGGCTTTTCCATTACGTGATGCTAATGGTGTAAAAATGTTAGGAAATATAGTGTTATTGGCCGGCGCAAAAATGCACCAATTATACTTAACATCATCTTCTCAAAAAGGTTCTCATGAAATTGAAGGAGAAGAAGATATGGAAGGCTTTGTTAAAAAGTTTGAAGGAACACATCCTGGAGATTCATTAGAAGTAAATGAATTTGTTCAAAATGCATTAGGTGAAGGGTTTATTGTAATTTATGGAATTGGCTGCGGAAACAGTCAAGGAAAAGTATTAGGATCTCCTTGTAATCCAATGAAATTAAAAGGTAGTTACCTTGATGATAAAGATGGACGTAAACATACTTTAATGTTCGAGCAGACTTATAAAGATACTTACATTGCAGGTTTTTATGATGGCGCTATAACATTAGGTGCTAATTACGATGCGCCTACAGCTGATATAGCTATGACAGTTGCAAATGGTATGGTATACAAAGTGCCTTCTTTAGATACTACAGACGCTATTACAGCAGCTTCAATTGATCAACCTCATTTAGCTGTTATATCATTAGTTGGTGGTGGAGGCACAGATCCTGCAACATTAAGTTCTGGTGCGCAAGGTGCGGTAACTGTTATTTTAAAAGATGATACTACTTGGACCGCCTTAGAAAATGCAATTATTAGCTTACAAGTATTTAAAGCTGGTGCAACAACCTATTTAATAGAGCAATCGCGATCATAATAATTGTTTGGTTTAGTTAATTTGAAAAAAGCCTCTTTTGTAATAAAAGAGGCTTTTTTGTATAAAAATTAACCTATAGGTTTATTTTTTAGCAATTTAATGTACTTATATGTATTTTTTATTGTATATTTAAAGTCAATAATAACTTGTGTTCGTATTATTAATATTCTAGCCATTATTAAGTTTAGTAAGAAAAAAGCCGTTTGACATAGCGGCTTTTTTTCATGTCTTAAAAAATTGCACATACAATCTCATATTTACATAAAAAACAATATATAATGAAAGCAGTAGTATTAGAATTTTTTAAAACAACGCACATAAATCCTGAAGCACGATTTAATAAAGCGTTAGAAATGTACCGTAAATCGCCAACTAAAAATCCTGCTCAGGAACGTTTTTTAAACGCTGCTGGATATTCTCCAGTAAATTTAGAAAACTTGTTGTATGATTTAAAACAGCTACACAATATTAGCGATGCGGATATTAGAATGGCTCAAACTTCTCAAAAACCTAAATTAGTAGTGTTATTTGAAGATATTAAAAATAAAACTACAGAAGAATTAGTTGCGTTTTTATTGCAAGAAAAAGTTGAATTACCTGAATTTAATATTCCAGATAATTACAACGAATTAAAGGCGTATGTAAAAGAACATGATATTAAATCAGCTTCCTTAAAAAAAGAAGATTTAAATACAGCTATTTTAAATGATTTTGAAGCTACAATTGCTAGAATAGCTGTTGAGTATTTAGAGCCAGTTATTAAAGGTAAAGAACCTGACAGAGGTATTACAATTACAGTAGTTGCTGAAACCAAAGAAGAAGTATTTACCAAAGCTCCAGATGAAGTAAAAGAAGCTGTTAAGCTACGTGAAGAATTTCCTTTTTTAAATGATCCTGCGTGTCCAGATGAACTATACATTTTAGTAGGTAAAAAACTAGCGCATTACGATGCGTATGTAAAAGCGCACGAAGCGTTGTTTGTAAATATAGTAGAAAATGCAGATGTTTCAGAAGCTAAAGAAATAAATATGTCTTCAGAAGAAATTTCAGCCTTAGCACTTTCTGCAGTAGAAAATTTTGAAGCAAATCAAGCTATTTATAAAGAGTTAGATTATTTTAAACAAAACGGAAAAATATTAGGAGAACATCCAATATTTAAAGAGCGTTTATTAAAATCGTCTATTGATGTAATGTCAGTTCCAGATGCTACTAAGCGTTTAAGCAATTTAGACAATTACATCCGTAGAGATTCAAAAGCATTGGAAAAAGCTAAAACGCCAGAAACTAAGGAAAAACTTCAAAAGAAAATTGAAGCTTGGAAAATAGAGCTAAGTTTAATTAAAGCAAAGTTGGGTTTTAGTGACAAATAGGTTTTTCGATATTAAAGAAAAAAAAGCTGTAAAAAAGGAAAATTCTTCCGAGCATTTTGTTTCTAAATATTTGTTGGCGCATTACCAGCTCATTAAAAATTTAGATGCCGATATAAAACGCTTACCAACCCCAGAAGAGTTTTTCTTTTTACAAAGCGACACATCATTTAATGCCTTCACGTTCATTCCGTTAATTGGCAGACACGAAGCAATAAAAAAGCTCTACGCAAGTACGTACAGCATCAGCAGAAACGTGGTCGATGCTTTAATTCAATTGCACGATGAAGGTATTATTGAAAGTATTACACTTATGGTGTCAGATTCATTAATAAAACGAAATCCTGCAACAATAGATTATATAAAAGCATTAATAAGTAAACGACCTAATTTTGAGGTTGTTTTTTCTTGGGTCCACGCAAAAGTATGTGTAATGGAAACTTCAACTAATTATTATGTAGTTGAAGGGTCAGGAAATTGGGCCGCAAATGCCTTATATGAACAATACCTTTTTGCAAATAGCAAAGGATTGTTTGAGTTTCGAAAAAAATTATTTACAGAATCTAAACTAAGGTAGTATGAAAGGCGAATTAATAATTATTGCAATAGGAATATTTTTATATATCCGCATTTGGTATTTAGAAAGTAAAAAAAGACCTAAACTATGAGCAATTACTTACAAGTATCGGAATTAAAGCTTTCGCAAGAACAATACGAACAAATTGAAGATATGGCTGCGTGTAACTACGCTCCTACTCAAATTGCTATTTATTTAGACTGCGACCAAAAAGAATTTTTGCGCCAATACCATAAGCCAGATAGTTTAGTGCGCTTTCATTATAACAAAGGAATTTTAACAGCTCAATTTGAAATAGATGAAAAATTGTTACAAAATGCCAAAACTGGTAATATTACCGCGAGTCAGGAACATAAAAAAGCCCAAGAAAAAAGGCTATTCGAAAATCAAAAATTACGAATCTTAAATGGAGAGTAAAAACGACCTCATAAAAGGCATCACACTATCAGATGTGTACGACTTTGTAGATAACGGAGATCCAAACAATGCGCCTGAAAAAATGGTAGTGTATTTGGACCTTATGGACAAAGTTCGTGGTATGCACCATAGGGCGTTTGATTATGGCTCAAAAGAATCAATTTTAAATCATTTAATAAAAGTTGAAAAATTAAGCAGGCACATTGCTACAAATCTATATTACAATTCCCTGGAGTATTTCTACGCATCACAACATTTATCTAAACAAGCGCAAAACAATGTGTATGCCGATAAAATTGATAGACTAATTGCTGTTGCTGAAACTGCAATTACAGATGTTAAAGATGCAAAAGCAGTTGTTTCAATGATAAAAGATGCGTGGTTGGTACGTGGTGGCGACAAAGAAGAAAAAGAATTTATTCCAGATGAATGGCTAAAAAAACAATTTGTACTCTACACTACAGATGCGTTAGAAGCTGGGATGCCTGCTATTAATAGAATTGAACTTAAAAAACAAATAGAAAGCTATCCAGAACTTTCAGAAAAAGAACGTCAGGCAATTATGCGTGAAGCGTTAATTGACGATATAATAATTTTCCCAGATGAGCAGGAGGACGCGCGTAAAGATTGATGAAAACGTAGAAGTACGTTTTGCTACTTGGCTAAAAATGATGGTGGACCTTATTGCTCCAAAAAACTTATTTTTAGTAGCTGGTAGAGCAACTGCTAAAACTACCGATATTTTAGCAGAACGATCAATGCGCATTTGCCAAGATATGCCAGGAGCGTATTTTGCGTTTGTTTCTGATACGTATGTAAATGCGTTAAAAAATATTATTCCTTCACTTATTGAGGGGTGGAAACGTAAAGGTTGGAAAGAAGGAATTGATTTTGTGGTTGACGCTCCTCCTCCAGCACATTTTAAATTACCATATAAAGCGCCTCAAACATACAAACATACCATTTCTACACGTTGGGGAAACTTTTTTATTTTAGTAAGTATGGACACGCCTACTTCGGCGGCCGGTAACTCTTACCAACATTTATTTGGTGATGAAACAAAATATTTAGATTTTGATAAAATTAAAAAGTTAACGCCTGCCCTACGTGGATATCCGCAATTTGGAGATTCAGTGTTTTATCGTGGAAGTTCCTTTACTACCGATATGCCTAATGTTATTGAAGGTGATTTCGATTGGATTTTCGATCGTGAAAAAGAAATGGATGTACAACAAATTAAAGATTGTTTAAGCGTAGCTATAACGTTAAATAATGTAAAAAAGGAGTTGTATAATGCTATTCGCGATAAAGACGCTAAAAAAGCATCGCTATTACAAAAACAAGTCATTCGTTGGATGATTGATTGGGTGCGTGTGCGTAAAGGCTCTACCTTATTTTATGTAGTTTCATCATTTGCTAATGCCGATATTTTAACGCCTGGTTATTTTAAAGATTCATTAGAAGCGTTAGGAATTGAAGAATTCAAAAGCGCTGTTATTAGTTTAAGGCCAACATTAAAAAAAGGCGAAAAGTTTTATATAAATTTAAATGATAGTCATTTTTATGAAGATGGAATTATAGCAAGTTATTACGATAAATTTAAAATTGGCGATAAGGTTGAGCAAAGTTCGTTAGCATTAAAATATATAGATCATAACAGAGAAATAGATGCAGGCGTAGACTTTGGAAGTATGTGTAGTATGGTTACTGGTCAAGATTTAGGTAAAACAGTGTATTTATTAAAAAACTTTTACACTTTGCCTCCTGAAAGCAGTAAAGAATTGGCGGAGCAGTATTTAAACTTTTACAAACATCACAAGCGCAAAGTATTAAATTTGTATTATGACCGTTCCGGAAATCAATATAGCTCTATACGTAGAGATTGGGTTTCAGAGTTGGCTGATTATATTGAGTATAAAGACGGTATTTCAACAGGTTGGACCGTAAACTTAATGAATAAAAATCAGGCTACCATAATGCAAGAAGAAGAATACAACTTAATGAAAAATATGTTGGGTGGTTATGATGAAAACTTGCCAGATGTAAAAATTGATAAGTTTGGATGTCGCGAATTAAAAAGCTCAATGGAACTCGCAAAAACAAAAATTAAAGTAAAGCCAAACGGTAGCAAAACAATACACAAAGAAAAATCATCCGAAAAATTAGCACACGTAAAATTGCCAATGTTAAGTACCAATATGAGTGATGGAGCAAAATATTTCTTCTTCCGCCCTAAATGGGTAAAAATAGCAATGAAACGTAAAATTACTAAAATGAGTGCGCCTACTGTGGGGTAAAAAAATTATTTGAAATATTTTAATAAATCTAAATCGAATATATTATATATATTTGATTGCACAAACATTAACCTTAATTTGCTATGTCAAAAAACAATCAATCTGTATTTGAATTTAGTTATGCAGGAGATAATTTTATTGATTTAAATACATTAATAACTTCTCAATTTCACTTTCTTGCTACTTTTAATGAGCTGCAAAAGGAACTATATCCGGATGCTTCTGTAAAAATAAAAGTAGGAGCTTTTAAAGAAGGTAGTTTTATTTTAGAGTTACTATCAGAAACAACTTGGTTAGAGAATTTGTTTAATCAGGATAATGTTGAAGTTGCAGGGAAGGTTTTAGGAGGGTTTGCGTCTTTGTTGGCTATTAGGAAAGCTTTGAAAGGCAAAAAAGCGGAAAAAGTAGAAGGTAAAAACGGAAATGTAGAAGTAACAATCGGAAATGGAAATAAAATAACTGTTAACAATGCTGTTTTTAATATATATCAAAATAGTTCAATTGTTAATAAAGCAATAGAAAAGAATTTTGAATTATTAAATAATGATACAGAAATTGAGGGTATTAAAATAACTGAAGTTAAAGGGAAAACTAAAAAAGATATTTTAAATATTGGTAGAGATTCGTTTGAAGATATATCAAAATCAAATGAATATCTTGATAAATCACAAACGGAAAACACTCTTTATAATGAGAGGGTATTTATTAAAAAGCCAAATTTATTTCCCCAAAAAAATAGAGTATGGATTTGGGAATTTATACATAGAGGTAGAGATATAAAGGCTAAAATTACTGACAATAAATTTTTAAAAGATATAAATAACGGATTGAGGGTTGGTCAAGGAGATAGATTAATAGTTGATTTAGTAGTATATTATAAATTTGACAAGAGATTTAATACATGGATTGAATCGAATAGATTTGATATAATTAAAATTCATAGTTTAGAAGAAAGGACAGAGGAAACGCAAGTAAAATTAATTTAAAAAAAGTTAAACTATCATAAAAAAAGGAGACTAACAATGTCGACTGAACACCCCGCCCGCTAGGGCGTTTTTTTTTTTTTTTACATTACAACAATAAAAAGACCTACATTAAGTAGGTCTTTTTATTAAAATTAAAGGAGTTTTATGCCTGTGAAAATCATAATTTATACTATAACTTATTCGTAAATTTTCGTTTCTTAAAGTGTCCATATTATGTACTTCTCCCCTAATTTCGTGTAAACACATATTAATTGCGGTCATTTTACAGCAAATAGGGTCAAGGTCTTGCGCTACAAAATAATTTCCATTTGCGTGGTGGTTACTGGCTAAAATAAAACGACCACTACCGGCGCACGGTTCGTTTATGGTTTTACCCCATTCGTTGGGTAGTTGTATTATTTTTGCAATCATTTCGCAAATTGGTTTTGGTGTAAAAAATTGACCAAAGGCGCTTTTTTTAGAATTACTTGCAAGTAGTTCGTAATAATCTCCGAGAGGGTCCGCCCAGCTTTCAGAAAATTTTGCTTTTACGTAAATTAAAATTAACTCCCCAAATAAGTTAGCAAATATATTTAACTCCTCTTTTTTGTATCGTTTTATAGTTTCAAAATAAAGTTGTTCCTCAGTTCCTCGCGCTAAACAACAAATTATAATAGTTAGTAAATCATCAAATAAAGTATATAAATCGTACTTATATTTAAAGCTAAAAAAAAGCGAGTTAAAACTTTTCAACTCGCTTTGTACTTCGTTGTTTTTAATCATGTTTAATTGGTTCTACTTGGTTATTAGAAAAGATAAAAGCCAACGGAAAAAATTTATATTGGTCTTTTTCCTCTGCGCTTGCTTGCTCTTGGCTTATATTTTCTCGCTTTCTTCCCCAAATTAAAAAGGCTTTACTTCCTTTTTTTACTTGGTAGCCTAACTCTTGCCAGCCTTTATAACTGTGAAACTCTGTATTATTATCATCTTTGTAAAAGTGATCAATAATAATATCATTTACTCTTAAACTGTCTATTGCTTCGGCTTGTTCCAGGGTTGGCGCTTTATTAATTAAATGTTGTTTTAATTCCCTGGCTTGTAAGGATAATAATTTTAATTGCTCTTTTTTGTCCTGTGCTCCCATTTTAAATAATTTTTGATATAATTAACTCGTTTTGTTTTACCTTAATTTGTACTTTTTCCCCTATTTCAAAACCTGCATTTTGTAGCCAAACTCCTTGAATTATAATTTTTGGTGTTTTAGTTGGCTTTTTCCAAATGTTTTTAAAATATTGTGAAGAAATAGTAAGCGTTCTAATGCTAAAAAATGTACTCATTAAAATCGCTTTTAGTGGTGTGTTGGTTTTCTTCAATAAAAAGGTTTGCAATTTCTTGCGCTTTGTTACGTGCGTTTGTTACTTTTCTTTTAAAATACTCATAGTCCGAGTAGTTGAAAACTTTTAAAAATCCTTTTTCATTTAGGTATCTTTTAACTTGTTCGGAAAGCAAAAAAGATTTAGATTTGTCTGTCTTAATAACTGTAAGTGTCATAAACTAATGTGTTAAGATTAAAAGCCCTTTTCTCGACAAAAAGGGCTTTCTTTTTGGTTAATATTAAATCACGAAATTTTTAACTTGCTCCTCTGTTTCTCCTAAAATATTGTTAAGAGTAGTTTCTAAAAGGTTTAAAGTTTCATCTATTATTTTAGAATTTGAAACCTCAAATTTGAAGCCTTCCGCATTTTCTAAATAAATTTTTTCTTTAGTTCCATCACTCGAAATTTTAAAGCGTTTCAATTCATCACTTTTAGTTTTTAAGTGCGCAAACTTATTTGTTAAAATTTTGAAGTTTTCCGCATTTTTTATACGTTCTTCTGCGCTTGGTGCAAAACTTTTAATAATTGTTTCGGTTTGTTTTTTTGTTTCTTCTGCGCTTATTTTTGCTGTTTTAACAATTTCTTCTTTTTTCACCTCTTTTTTAGGTGTTGCATTTTCCGTTTTTTTCATTTCTTCGGTAGGTTTAAGAGTTAATACTTTTTTTTGTGCGTTGCCATTATTAGGCGTTTGTTTTTGTGTATTCATAATACATAAGTTATTGATTATTAATACTTAAAGATACAAAAAAGTCATATAAAAAGCGACAAAAAGAGTGAAAATATTCAATAAAAACGCTAATTAATAATCATTCTAAATAAGTAAAAGTGCAATTTAAAATACAAAGGTTTGTATAGTTGCAAAAAACATAAAAACAACAAAAAGTTAAAAATCAATAAGTTAACCAAATCAAAAAAGGTTAACTTATTGATTGTTTAACAACTCTCCCCGCCACGCTGAAAATCGTCTTTGTATGTGCAAAAGAGTCTTTTTATAGATATATGATTGAGAGAGCGAGCGACAAAACCAATCAACTAAGCTCTCTTTCCTTGTTAAACAGTGATATTGTTCATGTCTTAAATGTAATAGTATGTTGATGTAAACTTGTACTAATGCAAATGCAATACACAATGAGTAACAACCAACCAATAAAGCTACACGAAGCATTACAACGAATGCGAGAGTTAACCGAACTAAACATTCCATTTTCTTTTGGTTTCTACACTTGTAATACAACCAATGGTACATCAGATGGATATAAGGTAGTTAGTAAAGGATTGTTACGTGTGGGCTACAGAGATAACCAAAGTGGTAAGGCTAACGTGTTGATTGGTTATATAGATGTTCAAAAGGAAGATAAGAACAGATGGTTCTACATTCCATTATTAATGATGTTTAACGGAGTAAAAGTAATACCATAATGAATATAGAATATATAGGTAAAGATGCCATTGTTACTGGAGATAATATGGCCTACACATTTCAAGTGTCGGAATCCCCAAGGGATTTTGCGAGCTTCAGAACTTCTCAAGATACGTTGGATTGGGTTGATAAAGACTATCATATTGGAGATTGGCGAATACATCCGTATGGAGATAATAATAATCTTCCTAAAGAAATACAACGTGTAATACAGGCTAACTCAGACGCTCCTGGGATGTTAAAGCGTAAGTCAGGTTTATTGTGGGGTAAAGGGCCTAAATTATATAGAGAGGCTATTGATAAAGATAATCAGTTTAATAAAATGTGGACTGAAGATAAGGATGTTCAAAAATGGTTAGATAGTTGGGATTATGAAGGGTACTTAATGAAAAGCGCTGTTGACTTCTCTTATATTGAAGGATCATTTTCAAAAGCTTATATAAATAGAGGTGTAAGGATAGGAAAAGGAGAAATGGTATCAAAGCTTGAGCACGTAAGTGTTGATAGAGCTCGTTTAGCTTCATTGTATGAAAATGCTACCAGAAATCCAACGCATATAGTTGTTACTGATTTTTCATTTGAAACATTAAACTCTTTGTTGGATATGAAAGTATATCCAATTTTTGATTTTAAAAACCCTTTTAAATATAAAAATGCTATTTATTACAGTAATATGTACAGTTTCTGTGCAGATTATTACACTGTACCAGATATTTACGGAACGTTAGAATGGATTAGACGCTCCAATGCAATTCCGTTAATATTAAAAGCGCTCTCAAAAAACAGTATTAATTTAAGTTACCACGTAGTTTCTCCGCAGGAGTTTTGGGATCAAGCGGAAGAAAGATTAAAAAACAACTGTGGAGAAAGGGGAATTACCTACAACGATAAAATGTTGGCTGATTATGAGCAACAATTGTTAAAAGGTGTTTCAAAAGTACTTTCTTCTGAAGAAAACACAGGGAAATTTTGGCATACTAAAAAATCATTTACCGTTGATGGAACTAACCTAATTGAGCACGGTTGGGAAATTAAACCAATTGATCAAAAGTTAAAAGACTTTGTAAAAGCGCAGGTTGATATTTCTGATCATTCAAGTTTAAAAATATCTACAAGTATTGGAGTGCATTCAGCAATTAGTGGTTCTGGTGAGCAAACCAAAGTAAATAGTGGGAGCGAGCAAAACAATGCGCTTCAAAATTACTTATTAACTCAAAATGATATTCCGGAAAGTATTGTAATGAAAATGATGAATTATGCATTGCGTGTAAATTTTCCTGAGAAAAATTTAAAAATGGGTTTTTATCATGTAGGTGTAAAAAAACTACAAGACACAACTCCTTCTGAAAGACCGTTAAACCAAAATCCAAACTAAAATGAAACTACTTTTTAATAGTGATGATACACTAGCTACAGCGGAACTTAAAGAATTATTAGGTTTTATTGATGCGGATATAAAATTTGCAAACATTCGTTCCAAAATAATAACAGCAACTAATGATGTTATTGCTGTAGTTGGAAAAGAAATGTATGATTTAGCGGTGCTTGAATACGAAAAAGCTCCAGAGGCAGAAAATAAAAATAAAGATCTAATTTTTTCAATGCGCAATCCAATAGCTATTCAAGCGTATAGATTGTTTGCTCCTCATAACGATTTAAGTCATACCAATAAAGGACGTCTTAACAGATTAGAAGATAAGGAAAAAACGGCTTTTGAATGGATGATTGATAAAGACGATAAAGCGTTGGAGAAAAGTTATTACCGCGCTATGGATGATTTAATAATGTATTTAGAATCATCTATTGAAGCGTGGGAAGAAACCGAAGCTTACAAAAAAACACATTCGCTATTTATTAGTACAGCCAATGAGTTTGATGATATTTTCCCAATAGGAAATTCTCGCTTACTATTTTTAAAATTAGCTCCTGGTATTCGCAGATGTGAAGATAATAATATAAAGGCACGCATTGGTGAAGCTTTATATACTTCACTAAAAGAAGATCCTTCAACCAATAAAGATTTAGTTAAAAAAATAAAAGAAGCGTGTGTATATAGTTCAATGGCTTGGGCTATGCGCCGTTTGTCTGTGCAGCTATTTCCTGAAGGCGTATTGCAAGGTTTTGTATCTGAACGTATGACAATCAACGCTAAAAAAGCACCTGAATACAACGAGCCGTATGCGGTTGCACATTATTTTGAAGCAGATGCAAAAGAAATCTTCAAAGAAATTGAAACAATTATTTACCAACTAAATAAATTACCTGATGAAGTTATTGAGCCAATAACTTTTAATCCAGATTCAAACGATAAATTTTTAAGCACCTAAACAAATGAAAAAATTAATTAAAACCATCCAAACATTTTTTATCTCAATTTTAAGTTACAATAAATATTTAAAATTTTATTTCATCAATAAAAAATTAAAAAAAGCCGTAACCAATAAAACCAAAGAGCGTTTAAAACTTCGTTATGAAATTACAACGCTCATTAAAAAATATACAAAGTGGGATAAGGATAATGTTTCAAAATACATTCCTTTAGATGAAAAAACAAAAGCAGAAATTCGCTTTCAGGTAGATTTAAAATTTGGTAAGCAAATGAAAGCTTTAAATGTAAAATTAAATTCTAAACTACAAGTTGTATAATGCATACTGTTGAAATTCCAGATAAAAACATAAAAATATACGTTCCAGAGCATTTAGGCGAATGCTCTGCAGAACAGTATATAAATATGTGCAACTTGGCTTTTAAATTTATAACCAATCAAATTAATTATACCGAGTTTAAAACGCACGGCATTTATTATTTATTGAATATGGTCCCAAGCCAAAAAGTAGATGAAGCTACTGAAATACAAAAATTTAGCAATTTAAGTTTGTTGGCAGATTTGGTAGATAGCTTTTTTGAAACCAATGAAGAAGGCACTGTAAAAACAATCAAACAATTTTACATCAACAATCCTATTTATAAAATAGTTGGAGCTTCCAAAAATTATTATGGTCCATCCAATGAATTTAATAATGTAAAGTTTGGAGAATATGTAGATGCGCTTTCTCATTTTGCCGATTTCCACGAAACTGGCGAAACACAGTATTTATATTTGTTAATGGCAACGTTTTACCGAGAAAAACGCTCAAAAAAATTAAGTAAAGAAAAGTTTACAAAAGATATAAGAGTAGTCTACAACTCTGAAAGAGTTGATAAACTGGCAAAAGTTTTTAGAGTCCAAAACATTGGCGTGATTTACGGATTTTACTTACTCTTTGCCAGTTTTCAAAAATATTTAACTACAGCAAAATTATATGTGCAAGGCAAAGAAATTGATTTATCCATTCTTTTTGATGGCGAAGAAACTATTGAAAGTGATATACCAGGCATTGGAATGAAATCTACATTATACACCATTGCTGAATCTGGTATTTTTGGAACCTTAAAAGAAGTAAGAAATACGCCTTTGTGGGAAGTGTTAATAAGAATGTATGACATTCGTAAGCGCGATTTAGATGCTATTGCGCAACAAAAAAAACTTGAAAAAACAACCTAATTATGCTATTAATACCTGATTTTAGAAACTATGTTGAAAGTATAAAAACGGCTTTTAACCAAATTGAAAGGCACGAAGTTGTAATTGACGATACGCAATTGTCTCGTTTTTTGGAAGCGATCCCAGATGATAATAAATACATAGTGTTAGGTATTTTACCAAAGCACAATCCTGTTGGTGATGTAGATAATATTCAATCTATTGATACAGCTTCTATATTAATATTGAAAAAAGTAACACGGTCCGACCAAACACACAACAATTTTTTAGAAACATTTGAGGAAGCACAAACAATTACCAGGAATGTAATTTTAAAAATGCGTGCCGATTATTTAAATGAAGAGGAGTTTTGTACTGTAATGAAATTTTTGTCAATTGAAAGTATAGATGTAAATCCAATTTGGGGCTTATTTGGTTGCGATGGTTACCAAATAGATTTTCAATTAAAAACACATTTTTAACAAAATAATGTCGTATATTAGTAGACAAATTAACACTAATTATGACAGCAGAACAAATAACCGAATTATTTAACCAAGAAGTTGCAAAAATAGATTTTGGTAAACGTGCCGGAATAGATCGCCGTAACGTTTATAAATACCGAAATAGCACAAATATTAGTTTAGGAACAATGCTTCAATGTTTGTATAAAGCAGGAGCAATAACTATACAGCCAAAATGAGTTTATTAGAAGAAAGGCAAAAAACATCAAATGCCATTTTAGAAGGACGTTTTATTGCAAAAGTACTTAATGAAAACGCACAGGAAATTGATAAGGCAATTACGGCTAAAATAAGTGGTTTTAGTTCTTCTTTTTGGAGCGATCGTAATTTTGCGGTACAAAACACAACCTTGGTTTATACAACAAAGTTGCAGCATAGGTTTTTGGATATGAAAACGCGCCAGAAAAATGGAACTATTAATCGTAAAAAAAATTATGCAATACATAACAAGCCTATATTTGGCCATTTAAACAATATTATTCGCGAGTTAAACTTTGGATTTACTGAGGCTATTAAAAATGATTTAACAAAACTTGATAATACAAATATTTAAGTGAACTTTTAACTTGTATAATTTAATAAAAATAAAATGAAAAGATTACAAGTAAAAAAAAGTGAAACAATTGCTATGGTTAAAGAATTGAATGATATGTTCGAAATTTATTTAGATACAGAAATTGCCAGTGATACAAACGACCGCAGAAACAAACTAAACGCTATAAAACATTTAAACAGTATATTTAGTTAACCAACCTAACTTTTTAAAACCTTCATTTATTGAAGGTTTTTTTTTACTTTTATACCTTAATCAATAAACAATAAATTTATATGAAAAAGCACGCATTTATTTTAATGGCGCTTATGCCTATTTTATCTTTCTCTCAATTAGTTTTAAATGAAACTAAAACAGATGTTATTTTTGAAAAAATTTATGAGGTAAACAAAACTAAAAAAGAAATTCATCAAAAAGCAATGGAGTGGATTGCTATAAACTTTAAAGATGCCAATGAAGTAGTAAAACTAAATACAACTGAAAAAGTTATAACAAAAGGAAATTTTAATTTAGATGTAAGTAGTCATCAATATTCGTTTGTAGCTACAATTAAATTTATTATGGAAATTTCATTTAAAGAAAATAAGTATAAATTAAATATGAATAGTTTTAATGCTTCAATTGATCAAAATGAGGTTGGTTTATATCAATACTTTTCTAATTTAGATTTTAATAATTTCGTTAAATTTTATGAAAAAACTAGGGATGAAGCAAAGGATAAATTTACTAAAAAATATATGGATAAATTATTAGCAAATGAAAATGAATTAAAATCGCAATATGAAAATTCATTAACAACTTCAAATAAATTTACAAAAGGATCTTCTAATAGAGTAGAAACTATAGCAGATGATTTATTTAATTACATAAATTCTAAAACGGATAATGATTGGTAAAATCCAATAGTTCTAAACCTCTAAAACCTGCACGTGCAGGTTTTTTTATGCAAACGCACATTGTTTAAAATAAATTTATATCTTTGCTTTGTCAAGTAATAACGAAATTATGATTTCAAAACAAATTTTTATTAATACAGCCTATGAGAGCGATGGTGAAAGTCCATTACCAACTACGTTTCGTTGTTGCTTGACTCCACTCATAGGTCTTTTAAATATTCAAAAGTTATGTCAAGCAACAACGGAAAAAAGAACACAGTAAACACGCAACAATTACCTTTTTATAAGGAATTATCACAGGATTTTTTAACCTACTCTAAACAAGAAGCGTTAAAAAATGTAAAAAATTACAATGATTTATTTGATTTGTATTTAGATACAGAAATTGCCAGTGATTTAGAGCTGCGCCGTAAAATGCTACATTCAAAAATTCAATTAAATGAATTGGCAAGCATTATTAAAAGCTTTAAACCTACAGAAATAGAAAGCGAATCTTTAATTTTAGTGGGTAATGAGTAAGTTTCCAACCATTACAGTTAAGTTTCTAGGAAATAAAACTGTTATTTTTAAAAATGTTTCAATTGAAGATATTACCTATAAATTATTAAAAACGGACTCGTTTTTTAATTTGCAACCAATGCAAATTCAGTTTAATACAGGTAAAAAATTGTATTTTAATAAAAATAATTTTAGACAATTTTTGTCAAAAGCTATAACTTTACAAGAACTAATTGAAACTACTGAAACCGAAGGTTTGTACCGTAATAATGAAACTGTTGTTTTTAAAAATAAATTAGATGTAGATCCAGGGGCATTATGGAGCAAAAAAGGCAATCAATTATTTTTAATAGATGATGATTGGAATATAAATGTAAAATTTAACCAACAGCAGTTTAAAGAAGAGTTTCCTTTAAATTGTGTTTAACGCATAAGTTTATGGCTTGTGCGATTAAGAAGTAAAAATTTTAAAATTAAAAAAATGAAACTAAAAGAAGAAGATTTAGAAAAGATTATTGAAATAATAAAAGAAGAAGTTGCAACAGACTTTGGCATTGACGACGCTATAAAATTAGGAGGAACAAAATGGGATTACGCTATGCTTTTATGGAGTAGAACAAAAAAACAGATTCTTATGTATGAGGAAGTTAGTAAAAAGGCTTTTTTGTATGGAGTAAAATTTAAGCATAAGCTATAAACGCAGTTAACTTTTAGTTTTTGAGAAGAAAACAACCGTTAATCGGACTGGCAAAAACTTAAACAAACACAAAATTAGATTTGTGGTTAACACATCGGACAAAAATTACATTTAACTAATGATGAAAACACGGTGAAGCGTAGCGAAATCTGTTTTATGAGTAGTTAAACACAGTTTCGTTAATAATATTACAAAGCCACTACAATTTAGTGGCTTTTCTCATGTCTTAAAATTAACAATTGTTTGTGCTAATCTTGATTAAAATTATCAAGGGTATGGCTAAAACAATTTCAGACGAAAACATTCGCTTAAATCTTATAATCAACGGCAATGCTGCGCAAAAGGAATTGTTAGATTTAGAGAAAAAAACACGCGAATATACCAAAGCAAACAAAGAACTTAGCGAGGCTCGAAAAAAATTAGTAGCCGAAGGCAAAAAAGAAAGTCAGGAATACAAAAATCTTTCAAAAGAAATGAAAGAAAATTCCAATGCCATAAAATTAAATAAAGCTCGTATGGAAGAGCTTCAAAAGGAAATTGGTATTACTGGTTTAACAATGGCGCAGCTAAGTAATAAAGCTAAATTATTAAAAATTCAATTATTAAACGCTGTTCCTGGTGGCGAAGCTTACGCAAAATATAAATTAGAGCTAAAAGAAGTTCAAAACCGAATGAATGAGTTGAGCGGTAAAGCTGTTCAAACAAAACTATCCTTATCCTCATTGGCAGATGGGTTTAATAAATATGCTGCTTTAGGAGCTTCGGTAATTGCTGCCGGAACTGGTATTGTATTTTCATTACAAAAAATGATAGATTACAACGGTAAACTATCAGATGCGCAAGCCGATGTAATGAAAACTACAGGGCAAACAAAAGATGAAGTAGATGAGTTAACCAAATCTTTTGGAATGTTGCTAACAAGAACTTCAAGAATAGATTTATTAAAAATAGCAGAAGAAGGTGGACGAATTGGTATTTTAAAAGAAGATATTGGCGCTTTTGTTGAAGTTATGAATAAAGCAAACGTTGCTTTAGGCGATAGCTTTACTGGCGGTGTTGAAGAAGTGGCATCTAAATTAGGTAAATTAAAATTACTTTTTAATGAAACTAAAGAAATAGGTGTTGAACAAGCTTATAATGCAATAGGTTCTGCTATTAATGATTTAGGCGCAAACGGAGTGGCTACAGAATTAAATATTGCAAATTTTGCTACAAGAGTAGGTTCGTTACCAGACGCTTTAAAACCTTCAATTTCACAAGCGTTAGCATTAGGAGCTGCTTTTGAAGAAAGCGGAATTGAAGCGGAAATTGCTGGGCGTGGTTACAATATATTTTTAAAACAAGCTTCAACGGAAAGCGATAAGTTTGCTAAAGTAATGGGAGTTACAAAGCAAGAAGTTGAAAATATGATAAATACAAATCCAACAGAATTTTTCTTAAAATTTTCTGAAGGATTAAAAGGAATGAATGCAACTGAAACCGCAAATACATTACAATATTTAGGAGTTAATGCAGAAGGTGCAAATAAAATTGTTGGAGCTGCCGGAAATAATATTGATAGGTTTAGAGAATTATTAGATTTATCAAACAAATCAATGTTAGATGCCAACTCTTTAACTAATGAATACACTATAAAAAATAACAATTTAGCCGCTACATTAGATAAGGTTAAAAAGAAAATGTACGGTTGGTTCTCATCTGAAGGATTAGTTGCTTGGTTAGAATCGGCTGTAGGCTGGTTTGCTAAATTTATTGGAGCTACTGATGATGTTGATGGTAAAACTACTGTTTGGCGAAACCGTTTAATTGCCTTAATAAAAACAGTATTGGTTTTAACAACTTCTGTTTTATCGTATAAAGCAGGACTACAACTTGCTACTTTATGGACCGATAGCGCATATAAAGCTACTGCATTGTATAATTTAGTACAAAAAGCAACCACTTTAACTACAAACTTTTTAACGGCTGCAACGTTATTAGGTCAGGCTGCTTTTTTTGCGTTAACAGGTCAACTAGCTTTGGCGCGTACCGCTATGATAGCTTTTAATACGGTAGCAAAAATATCTCCTTGGGGTTTAATTTTAGGTGTTATAGGTGCTGTAGTAGCTTCGTATGTAGCTTTTTCTGAAAGTTCAGAAAAAGCAGCTACAAAACAAAGCTTATTAAATGATGCTTTAAAAGAAACTTCTAAAAATATTAATACAGAAAAAGAAGAATTAAAACTGCTATTAAAAATTGCTCGAGATGAAACGCAATCAAAAGAACAACGCCAAAAAGCAATTGATGAATTAAATAAGCGTGTGCCAGAATATAATAATAATTTAACTATTGAAAGTGCTAAAACATTAGATGCAACCAATAAATTAAATAAATACATTGAAGCAAAAGAGCGTGAAATTTTAGCAGATATTTTATTAAACGATTGGAAAAAGAAACTAGCAGCTCAAAAAGATGCTGAAAATTCTAGTTTAGAAGAAAATATAAATTGGTTAGAGCGTACTTGGAGCGCAATGAAAACAGGCGGGCAGTTTTTTGCGATGGAACGCGCAAATGTTGAAACTGCAATTGAAAATAAAGTAAAATTAATAGATGTTACCAAACAAGAAGCGGAATTAGCTAAACAATTATATGAAGAGCAATTGAAAAAAAATTCAGCTGCTGGTGATGATAAAAACACGCCTAAAGGACCAAGTGAAGGTGATACACAAGAAATTAACGGAGAAACATACGTATTTAAAGGTGGTAAATGGCAAAAGTTGCAAACTTATAAACCAGTTGATGATAATACGCAGGAGTCAAAAGAAAAACGCTTAACAGAATTTATAGCTAAACAATATGCTGAACGTGAAATGGCACATAAATCTGCTTTAGAAAAAGATTTAGCCCAAATAGATGAAAAGTATAGAGCTGAACTTAAAATGGCTGAGGGTAACAGTGAATTAACTAAACAGTTGTTAGATTTAAAAGAAACAGAAAAGCAAGATTTAATTTTACAGCGCACGCAAGAGTTTGAAAATAAAAAGAAAGAACTTCAAAATCAGATTGATTTACAAAATATAACGGAGCAGGACATTGCTGATCAGTTAAAATTAGAACAGCAGTTAGAAAAAGAATTAGCAGAACTAGAACATTTAAGTTATACAGAACAACAAAAAGCTGATTTAAAGTTAAAAATAATTGAAAAATATAATAATGATGTAAATAAATTATTAGATAAAGCAGCTGCCGAAAGATTAAAAAAACAAAAAGCAGCCGATTTGATTGAAATTAATTTTGAAAAAGAAAAAGCCACTCTAAAGCTAGAGTTAGCTAACCAATTAGGCACAGCGCTAATTGGTATTTTGGGAAATTCTTTAGGTGCACAATTAGCAGCCATTGCATTAAATGCAGTAATAGAAATTGCGAAGTTAAAAATAGCAACTTCAGCAGCGCAACAAATTAATTTAGCTAACGCTGTAGCTTCTGCTCCACCTCCTTTAAATGCGCCAGCAATTGCCGCTGCAGGAATTCAAAATGCTGCATTAGGCGCTTCTTCAAAATTAAAACAAACTGGCATTATTGCTAGTGCTGCAATTGGTGGTTTAGGCGCCTTACTTTCTAACAAAAAAACAAAGGGGTATGAAAAAGGTTTATACCCAGTAACCAGGGAACAAGACGGAAAACAATTTAACGCAACTTTTGGCGGACAAACAACTAGCGGAATGGTAGGTAAACCAACTGTATTTATGGCTGGTGAAAACGGACCTGAAATGATAATAGATAGCAATGCTTACAAACAAATAAACCCAAATATTAAGTATGCGTTACATCGTGAAATTGCACGTGTAAAAGGCTTTGAAAGCGGTTATTATAATGAAAATGCTAAAAACAAAGAATTTACAGAAACTTCAACAGCAAATAATGAAATGATGTCTATTGTTTTATCAGTTGTACAAGAAAATACTGCTATTATGAAAGATTTAAAAGAATCTGGAGTAATTGCATATATGAGCAGAGATTTAAAAAACGCCAAATTAATAAAGGAAGATATTGATGAGTATGTATCATTCCGCAATAAAAATAAAATGTAATGAATATACCTTATAATACAACTGATTTTGCTTTCACGTTAGATGATAGTCAATTTTTAAATATTTCAACAGTAAATGAAAATACCTATTTTACATTAGAAATGGTTGTAAAATATTACGATTTTTATAGCGCTATTGAAAAAACTGAAACATTAAATTATAAAATACCATTGTTTCAAAAAGCAGCGCAATTTAACGTTGGTAGAATCATTCATAGGTTATTAAGCAATATTCAACAATTAAATAATACTGAACCTCAGTATAAAACAGCACTTGTTAAAATAACTTTGCAAGAATTTGCTTTTAATGATTCCGAAACTGTTGTTTCATCAGAAATAGTAGACGGAATTCAATTTATTGCAGGGTTTAAACCAAATTTAATTGAAGGAAACTTTGCTATTTTAAATAGTAATATTGAAGCTTCAAGAGTTACTCCTAATGGAATAACAAATATCAGTTTTTTATTACCTACAGGAACACATCAATTAGAATTATCTAAAAATAATGTTGTTTTAAATACTGAAACTATTGTAATAACAAGCTTAAATAATGTAATTACAAAGCGTATAAAAGTAAGTGATTACAACGCAACGCCTGGTGATGTGTTTAAATACCTTATAAAAACAAAAGATGTTTTTAAAAATATAGTTGTATTTCCAAAACAACCACGCTCTAATCAATTATTTTTTATTAATGAATTTAAGTTATTAGATACCTTAGAGTGTACTGGAGAATATAGTTTTCCAATAAAATATAATCAAACAACTAAAACGTATAAACGCAATTGGGTAAATGTTGATGAAGTAATACAAACAACTAAAGAAAATTCATTTAATATAAATACAGGTTGGGTATTAAAATCAGACATAGTTACAATGGATAGTTTAATGCTTTCAAAAAAAGCCTGGCTATTTATAAATGAAAATGAAGTTATTGAATTAGTGCCTATTCCCAAAAAAATAGATCCACTAACCAGTGATAAGTTTTTATATGAATATGATTTAGAATTTAAAATAAATAAAACTTCAGATGCACAAAATTATACACTCTAAATTTCAACTAGATTTAACAAAGTATAAAGTTTCTATTGTAAAAGAAAACCATTGGTTTTCTGATCAGTTCTTTACAAAATATACATTTCCATTTAATGTGTATTTAAACGAAGAATTAATCAAGGTTTTTGGAAATTTATTAGACGATACTAATTTATTTACAGAAAATTATTTTGAAGTGCTCTATGTTTTTGGTAATAAAATTGAAGCTGCTATTTTTGAAATAACAAACCAAAAGGGTTTGAATTTAACAACAAATGTGCGTTTTGGTTTTGATGAGCTACCAAATTGGAATAAAAAATTAACAGATTTACCACTTCAAAAAACTACCATTGTAGATATTTATGCACACGCAAAAACAATTATACCACAAACGTGGCCCAATGTAAATTATAATTTTCCGCAAATACATACCGATAAATATGATACTACGGAAGATACGTGGCAAACGTTTTTAAAAATAATAAATAATTACAATGGAACAGATTTTTTACAAAATACATTTGATCCTGGTAATTTTGGGAATAGAAATATTATGCAACCACTGCCTTATTTTCTTCATATTTTAACGGAAGGGTTTTTAGAAGCCGGCTACACTTTAAAAGGAGATGTTACTACGGATGAAACTTTTAAGCAATTATGTTTGTTTACTGATTTAGATTATTTTATATCAGTTGCATCAGAAGAGCAAAACTTTATCGTGAAAAATACTGACTATGTTTCAATAGGAAGTTTTACAATGGCTAATTATTTACAAAACATTACCGTTGAAAAAAGCAAGCGTTATAAAATAACAGGGAAATGTACCTATAAAAATGCATCTTCAGAAAGCGAACAATTTTCATTTATAAAAATTGAATATAGAGGTAATATTGTTTTTTCAAGAACGCAAACTAGTTATAAGCGTTCAGACTTAACTAATACAACATTTGATATTGATGTCACTTTTGATACCGCTGATGATTTGTCAGACCATACTGTTGTACTTACGGCTTATAGTTTAACAGGTACAACTGTTTTTAATATTTTTGATGTAAAAATTGAGAGAGTTGTTTTAGAAAGTGATGGTAATCCGGATGAAATAAATTTGTATAATGATATTGATTTAACTAAAGTAGTTCCGGATATTACCTTTGGAAGTTTTGTTACAGTTGTAAAAAATTGGTTTAATATAGATTTAGACATTGTTGGAAAAGATATTTATATGAATTTTATTGAGAATGAAATTAATTATAATGATGCTGAAAATTTAGAATCTGTTGAAGTTTTAGAACCTTACAAAACATTAAATTCAAACATGTCTTTTTTACTAGAATTTAAAGAGCCTCAAGAAGTAGATATTGTGAAATTTGATTCAATATTTCATAATGCAGTAAACTACTATTTAGGTAAAGAAAAGGTAACTGATGACACTAATAAAATAACAATTAATGCATTGCCATTACCTCAAAAATATATTAATGGAATAGAAACTGCCTATGCTTTTGAAAATGGAGGGAACAATGAAATATACGCAGTGCTTTACAATGGAGTAAATGCTGCTGGACTAAATTTAACCAAAGATGCGCAGCCAATATTAATACCGGCTGTGCATTTAAAACATTATAAAAATTGGATTGAATTTAGAATTAATGCAGTAAATTATAAATGGTCATTCTCAATGTTTGCAGAAAAATTATCGAAAATTAAAAATAAAATATACGCATACAGTAGATTTCATATTATTAAAAATTTAGAAATAACACAAATAGATGAAGATTTATTTGATGTTGATATTGAAACAGAAACACTAAAATAAATTATCTAATAAATGTATGCTTTCGTTAGCTTCTGCTGAAACGATATGAACATAAATCATAGTTTGAGATATATCACTATGGCCAAGCAGCATTTGTAACTTCTCTACCCTGCCACCCATTCTTAAAAAAGAAGTTGCAAATGTATGTCTGGCTACGTGAAAAGAAATCTTTTTACGTATTCCAAGTGTCTTAAAAATAATTTTTAATTCCCTATTAATATATTGATTTGTAAGTTTCGTTTTAAATAACTCTGGGCATTTTGTAACAATTTCACGCGCTTTAGAATTTAAACTAATTACCTGATCTTTAGAAGTTTTATTGGTTTTAAACTCAATGTATTCTGCATTTTTATTTGGTCGTTCTAAATCCATAATATCACTAAAGCGTAAACCGGTCATACAACCAAATAAAAAATATCCAATAATTAATTTATGTGAATCAATTATAAATTCAGAGTTATAGAATTTATAAATACGTTTTAATTCTGTTGGATTTAATGATATTCTATTTCCTTGTGTAGAACCGCTTTTAATATCTTCTAAGTTACAAGGCATTTTAATGCCGCTTTTTTGTGCAATTCTCAAATATTTTTTAATTCCAATAATATTTGAATTTATTGTTGTAGTTGCGTTATTTAAAGAGCGAAGATGTTTTCGGTATTTTTCAAACCATTGGTCATTAATTTCTGTAAATATAATTTCATCATTATAATCCTTCAATTTTTTTAGAACAGATTTATATCTTTTGTATGTTCCTATTTTTAATGTTGGTTTTTCTTCTTTTAAGGCGTGTTCAAAAAAGGCACAAAAATTTACGCGTGGCAAATCTTCTATCATCTCCTTTTTCAAAATAGACGGAGTAAGTACTATTTCAGATAAACGATATACTGTTTTAATGTTTGTAACCTTACCTTCAATATTGTCTAATATTAAATTAATATCAATAAAACGAGGGTTTGAAGGTTTTAAACGTTGTTTTTTAGCGTCCCAGTTTAAAGGGTTTACTAAAATATCTAAATTAATACGCTCACGTTGACTATTTCCTGATACATGCAAGTATAAAGGAGATAATTTTTCACTGTTTTTATAATTTCTAAGCACAAATTTTGTTTTCATTGACACATAAATTTTGTTTGTGTCAACCCTTGTGTCAAAAATAGCTTCTGAAGTGTTCATTTAAAAAATTGGATTTATTGAGTTAAAAAAATAAAGTGCTAAAACATAGCGTTTTAACTATGCAATAGCACTTAGTTTTTTTGGTTAACTCAACCAATTGTGATCGCGACAGGATTATTTTTAAACAATTAATACACAGGTTAACAGTTAGTTATATATTATTCGTGGCTATTTTGTGCCAAAACACTCCTT
>NZ_JBFHHX010000006.1:0-46340 GCF_041596795.1 Lutibacter sp. | reverse complement strand
GTTGGTCTAGCTTCAATATCAAAGCCGTGACTTGTTAAATGCTCAACAGCCCTGTCTAATGAGATATTTAATTCTCGTAATACTTTGTTTAGTCTCAATGTTTTGTTGTCAGCCATATAGTTATTTTTTAGCCAATTATTTGTGAAGTGTTAAAAACTAAAATTAGTCTTCAAACTCTTCTCTTAATATTTTTTGAACCTCAATTATAGTTTCTTCCTCTAAATCAGTTCTACTTAAAAGTTCAGTTACATCTTTTTCAAGTACGCTACGCGCAGTATCTAAACCTATCTTTTTAAATTCTTGAATTACCCAAGCTTCAATTTCATCAGAGAATTCTGTTAATTCAACATCATCTTCTGCTTCAACGCCTTCTCTTTGAACGTCTAATTCGTATCCGGTTAATTGTGAAGCTAAACGAATATTAACTCCATTTTTACCAATTGCTTTTGAAACCTCTTCTGGTTGCAAAAATACATCAACTCTTCCTTTTTTACCATCTTCTCTTCCTTCTTCTTCGTGAATTTTCATAGAAGCAACTTTTGCTGGGCTTAAAGCACGAGCAATATAAAGTTGTGTGTTTTTTGTAAAGTTGATAACATCAATATTTTCGTTTCCTAATTCACGAACAATTCCGTGAATACGAGATCCTTTCATACCTACACAAGCTCCAACAGGATCAATTCTATCATCATAAGAATCTACTGCTACTTTTGCTTTTTCGCCTGGAATTCTAGCAACACCTTCAATAGTAATTAAACCATCAAATACTTCAGGAATTTCTTGTTCAAATAATTTTTCTAGAAATTGAGGTGATGTTCTTGAAAGAATTATTACTGGTTTGTTACCTCTTAATTCTACAGTTTTCACAATTCCTCTAACAGAATCTCCTTTTCTAAAATAATCTGAACGAATTTGTTCGCTTTTTGGCAAAACAATTTCATTTCCTTCATCATCTAACAAAATTACAGCATTGTGACGAATATGATGAACTTCTGCACTGTAAATATCACCTTCTAAATCTTTAAATTGTTTAAAAGTATTGGTGCTATCATGTTCGTGAATTTTTGAAATAAGGTTTTGACGCAATGCCAAAATTGCTCTTCTTCCTAAGTCAATTAATTTAACTTCTTCAGAAACATCTTCACCAATTTCAAAATCCGGCTCAATTTTTCTAGCTTCACTAAGTTCAATTTCTTCATTATCATCTTCGGACATTCCATCGGCAACAACAACTCTGTTTCGCCAAATTTCTAAATCTCCTTTATCTGGATTAATAATAATATCAAAGTTATCATCTGATCCAAATTTTCTTTTTAAAGCAGCTCTAAAAACCTCCTCTAAAATTGCCATTAAGGTAACTCTATCTATGTTTTTATCTCCTTTAAATTCTGAAAACGATTCAATTAATGCTAAATTTTCCATTCACTCGCTTTATTAAAATATTATTTTCACTTTTGCTTCTGCAATATCTTCAAATGATACTGTTGTTGTTTTTACTACTGTAATTTTACCTTTACCCACTGGTTTTGGTTCTCTCGTTTTCCATTCAAGTTCAATACTATTAGAATTTACTTTTTTAAGTATTCCTTCTAGTTTTGTGTCATTTTTTAACCTAATTGCTAATGTTCTATCTATATTTTTTATAAATTGTCTATTAACTTTTATTGGCTGAGCCACGTCTGGTGTTGTTACTTCTAAAGAGAAATCTTCTTCTTCTCTATCCAAATTACTTTCAATACCTCTGCTTACTCTTATACATTCATTTAAAGAGACTCCACTATCACCATCTATTTCAACATAAATTTTATTTTCTGGTAAAAATTGAAGGTCAATTAAAAAGAGTTCGCTATTTTCTTGAATAGCTAAATCAACTAAATTTCTTATTTTTTCTTTATCCATTTTTATAAAAAGAGGGGACTTTACGTCCCCTCCTAGCTCTCTAAATCTTAATAATTCTGTGCAAATATAGTAAGATTTTTTGAAATGATAAAAATTCGACCTTATTATTAATATAAAATTCTTAACTTTACATTTAGAAGGAATATAACCAAACCAAATTTATGAAGAGTATTTTAGTCCCTGTAGATTTTTCGAAACAAGCGGAATACGCTGCCAAAGCTGCTTCAATAATAGCAAAACAAACCAATGCAAAAATATATTTATTGCATATGCTAGAGCTTCCAACAGGCGTTATTGATCCAACAAGTTTCAGTTCACCAAACAATTCTCCCACTTCGTTTTTATACTTAAAAAGAGCTTATGAAAAATTTGAGGAATTTAAAAAATTACCTTTTTTTGATGGAATTGAAATGAATGATTCTGTGTTATTTCATAAGGCTTTTGAAGGAATTATTGATGAAAGCGTTAATCAGAATTGCGATTTAATTGTTATGGGTTCTAAAGGAACTTCTGGTCTTGAAGAAATGCTTGTAGGTTCCAACACAGAAAAAGTTGTTAGAAATTCTGAAATTCCAGTTTTGGTAATAAAAGAAGATTCTGAAAATTTTAAAATTGAAAACATAGTTTTTGCTTCAAATTTTAAATACGAAAACAGATCAGCCTTTCAAAGAATTCTTAATTTCACTAAGCTTTTTAACGCAAAACTGCATTTATTAAAAATAAATACTATTCATAATTTTGAAACCACTAAAGATTCTAGTGATGCCATTAGAAATTTTATTAATGAATTTGATTTAGGAGATTTTTCGTTAAATATTTACAACGATACATCTGTAGAGTTAGGAATTTTAAATTTTTCTAAAGTTATTGATGCCGATATTATTTTATTAAACACACAAGGCAGAAGAGGTTTAGCCCATTTATTTAATGGAAGTATTAGTGAAGATTTAACAAACCACGCTAAATTACCTGTACTTACTTTTAAACTTTAAAATAATATGTATGCTAAACATAGTACGCTGTTTAGCTAATTTATAAAACAAAAAAAGCTTCAATATATATTGAAGCTTTTTTGTTGATCCACAAGGACTCGAACCTTGACTGACGATACCAAAAACCGGAGTGCTACCATTACACCATGGATCATTTTGCGGGTGCAAATTTAGAGGAAAGTTTTAAATCAACAAATATTTTTCGCTTTTTTTTTAAAATTATTTCAAATTATTAAACCTTTAATACTTTATTAACTGTTCTTCCAAAACTTACATTCAATATTTAATTTTAATTTTGTTAATTTCGCCCAGAATAAATTTTAATATATGAAGTCCTTCAATTTTTCCAAATGGAATACTATTATAGGTTGGTTAACATTTTCAATTGCACTGCTAACATATACTTTAACTCTTGAGCCTACAGTTAGTTATTGGGATTGTGGAGAATATATATCAACCGCTGTAAAGTTAGAAGTTGGTCATCCTCCAGGAGCTCCTTTATTTCAAATGCTAGGTGCCTTTTTTGCAATGTTTAGCTCAGATGTTACTGAAATTGCCAAAATGGTAAATTTCATGTCGGCATTAGCAAGTGCTTTTACCATTTTATTTATGTTTTGGACTATTACAGGTTTAGCTAAAAAAATGGTAAAAAATGCTTCAGAATTAAGCCAATCAACAGCAATTGCAGTTTTAGGAAGCGGAATGGTTGGTGCTTTAACCTATACTTTTTCCGATAGTTTCTGGTTTAGCGCTGTAGAAGGTGAAGTTTATGCTATGTCATCATTTTTAATGGCTTTGTTGTTTTGGCTGGGCTTACGATGGGAATCTGAACTTGATAAACCTCAAGGAAATAAATGGTTACTATTAATAAGTTTTGTTGTTGGACTATCGTTTGGTGTGCATATCTTATCACTATTAGTTATTCCATCAATTGTATTTTTATACATATTTAAAAAATATGAAATAATAAATTTTAAACAGTTTATTATTGCAAACGTTGTTTCTATATTAGTTTTATTCTTCGTTTTTAAATTATTATTCCCTTACACTTTAAAATATTTTAGCGCTTTAGAATTGTTTTTTGTTAATTCTATTGGATTACCATTTAATTCAGGAAGCATAATAGCAAGTATTATTGTTGTTGTTTTATTTTATTTTGGAATAAATTACACACATAAAAAACAATTAGTTGGAGCAAATACATTAATTCTATCTGTATTATTTATTATGATTGGGTTTTCATCTTGGATGATGTTACCAATTAGAGCAAATGCAAACACAACTATAAACGAAAATAATCCATCAAGTGCCAGAGAGCTTTTAGCCTATTATGATAGAGAGCAATATGGTGATGCCAATGTTTTTTACGATACTTATTATTCTCTTATTTACGACAGAGAAGCCGATGCCGATAATCCAACCAGAGATGATAAGCCAAAGTATGAGAAGGATGAAAAACTTAACAAATATGTTATTGTAAATAACTACAAAGATGCTTTGCCAAACTGGAGTAGTAAACACAAAGGTTTTATGCCTAGAATGGTAAATACCGATGGCTCTGTTATAAAAAATTACAAAGCTATTGCAGGCATTCCAGCAAATAGTAAAAGAAGACCAACTTTTATTGAAAACATTAAGTTTATGGTCGATTTTCAATTTGGCTATATGTACGGGCGTTATTTTATGTGGAACTTTGTTGGAAGGCAAAATGACGAACAAGGTCAATTAGATTTACAAAATGGAAACTGGCTAAGCGGAATTAAATTTATTGATGAATATAGATTAGGACCTCAAACAAATTTACCATCCGAAGTAAGAGATAATAAAGGAAGAAATACTTATTATTTTTTACCATTAATTTTAGGAATTATTGGGTTGTTTTTTCAACTAAAAAAAGACAAAAACAATTTTTATACATTACTCCTATTTTTTGCTTTTACAGGTTTAGCAATTATATTTTACACAAACCCAAAACCATTTGAACCTCGTGAACGTGATTATGCCGTTGTAGGCTCCTTCTACATTTTTGCTATTTGGGTTGGCTTTGGAGTATTAGCATTGTATGAGTATTTAAAAAAATACGCTAATAAAAACACTATAGCTATTGCTGTTTCAGTACTATCATTAGTAGCAGTACCAACATTAATGGCTTCAGAAAACTGGGATGATCACGATAGATCAAACAGATATACGTCTCATTTAAACGCAAAAGCATATTTAGACTCTTGTGATGAAAATGCCATATTATTTACCATTGGTGATAATGATACTTTCCCATTATGGTACTTACAAGAAGTAGAAAACTATAGAACTGATATGAAATTAATAAACACAAGTTTATTTCAAACAGATTGGTATATAGATCAAATGAAACGAAAAACATATAAAGCAGATCCAATTCCGTCGCAATTAACACACGATAAATACAAATGGGGAACTTTAGATGTTGCTTATTATTTTGAAGAAATTTTTCCACAACTAAAAGATTCTACTGTTACTATTGATTATTTTATGAAATGGATAGAAAGTGATCAAAAAATAACAGAATACGACCTTGATGATGATGGAATACCTGAAAAAGTACTACCAACAAACAAAATTAGAATTCCTGTTGATAAAGCAAAGGTTCTTAAAAACGGACTTGTGGAGCCAGAAGACGCCCACTTAATTGTTCCTTATATAGATATTCAATTTACAGGACAATTATCAAAAAATAGAATTTTAATGTTAGATATATTAGCTAATAACAATTGGGATAAACCAATTTATTTTACTGGAGGTGCGCAAGCCGATGAAGAATATATTTGGTTAAAAAACTATTTACAGCTAGATGGTATGACCTATAAATTAGTACCTATTTTAACACCAGACAAAGGTAATTTCTTTGAAATGGGAAGAATTAACACTAATAAAATGTACGAAAACGTTAAAAAATGGGATTGGAGAAATATTACTGATGATAATATTTATTTAGACCCAGAAACACGTAAAAATTCTGTTACATATAGAAATAACATGGAACGTTTGGCAAATGCTTTAATAAAAGAAGGAAAACTAAAAAAAGCTGAAGAAATTACCGACTTATCTTTAGAAAAAATGCCAGTTCATAAGTTTGGACATTACAGCATGTTAATTTCTTATTTAGACATTTATTATAATTTAAACAAAAAAGAAAAAGCCAGAAAATTAGCATCAGAATTAAAAACTGTTTTACAAGAAAACCTTACCTATTATAGTCAATTTGACCAAAGCAATATTGAAAGTGTATTTAGTGAAATTGAAAGAAGTTTGTTAATGTATGACCAAATTGTTAAAACTGCCATTCAATTTGATGATGAAAATTATGCAAACGCTTTAAAAGACGAATACGTTGGCTATTTAAAATTGTTCAATTTTTTAATTGACGATGAATAATGAAAAAATATTTTGTAAAAACTCCATACCTCCTTAAACTAATTTTTAATAATTGGGTATGGAGTTTTTCCAAAAAAGAAAAAGTAATTTATTTAACTTTTGATGATGGTCCAACACCTGAAATTACAGAATGGACACTTAACGAATTACAAAAATACAATGCAAAAGCAACGTTCTTTTGCATAGGTAAAAACGCAGCCTTACACCCAACTATTTACACTAAAATTATTAATAATGGTCACACCATTGGAAACCATACTAATAATCATTTAAACGGAAGAAAAACAAGCTCTAGCTTATACATTGATAACGTTTTAAGTGCAGAAAAAAAGTTACAAGTACAAACCAAATTCTTTAGACCTCCATACGGACAACTAACGTTAAAACAAAGTTTAAAACTACGCCAATTAGGCTATAAAATTATAATGTGGGATGTTTTAAGTGCCGATTTTGACACTACAATTTCTGCAAAAAAATGTTTGAAAAATGTTATTAAAAACACAAAAAATGGAAGTATAATAGTTTTTCACGATAGCCAAAAAGCAAATGAAAGATTAAAATATGTATTACCTATAATATTAGATATTTACAGCAAAAAAAATTATAGGTTTGAAAAAATCACAGCTTAATTTTTTAAACATATTGTTGTACCAATCCTATTAAAGTATTAGCATCTTGCACTCCAGACTGACGCCATTTCATTTCGCCATCTTTATAAATAATAAACGTAGGATTTCCTTTTATTCTTAAAGCATTTGCTAAAGTTTCGTTTTTATCGATATCAATTTTAATAACTTTTGCACTATCACCCAAGGCAGCAGCTACATCTCGCAAAACATTGTGCAAATCTTCAGAATTTTCTTCCTCCCATTCTGCATAAAAATCGATTAAAACAGGAATATCTGAGCTAATTAATTCTCCAAATTTCGCCATAATTTAACTATTTCTTTAATAAAACTATTCAATAACATTTTTGACTTAATACAAATGTAGCATTTTAATTTAAATTATCACTATTTAGTTCCTTTTCAAAGTAATAACAGTAATTTATGGCCAAATACCTACTCTTACAGATAAAGCCCAAACTAATAATTACACTTAAAGATTTTTCTCTTCAGCATAAATTTCATTCCAATGTTTATAAATATTTGGTACCGAACTCCATTAAAAATCAGATATTCATTTCAAAATTACATACCGTGTATGTGCCCGCGTAAAGTAAGTTGATAATTGTTTTGTTGATCACAACTCCATTCCAAGTTGACGAATTGTGCTTAATACTATTTTAAAATCGCCCACTTTTTTAAAACGAACGTATTTACCATAATTATTTTCTAAAACTGAAAATTTATTGCAACTATCTATTGATTTTTACACTTTAAAAAGCATAAAAATCAATATAAAAAAAATATTGCCATAAAAACAAAACTAACTGTATTTTACAATTCAAATTAAGTTAACAACAACTATTAAACTCTTTTAAACTTATTAAATTACCATTTGGTATATTCTTCATTACTACCATCACTATCTACTTCATAATGAAAATCAATTTCAATTAACCCAGCCTGTTTATCATTAAAAGTATCGTTACTATGTGAACTATGTCTAAAAATTCTGCATATTAACATACTAGATAACGTACGCCCAGTACCATCTATTTCAGGAAACTGAGAAATAGAATGTCTCCTTAATCCTGGAGCACCAACAGTAGCATTAGTATAAATAATATTTGTTGTAGATGGAAATATGTCACCAACGTTTGCCCAAACATATTGCAAACCCCATTCCACATTTTTTCCAGTGGCATCATCTTTTGTTGTCCAATGCACATGTGGCTCTATATTAGAACCTTCTTTCCAACCATGTGGCATTTGCGCTGTAAAAAAAAGTTCTTCTTCTTTATTAATAGATCCATCTTCATCATCAAACCAATGTAAATAAACACCTGGACCATCTGTGTCATCAATAAAAACATCCCAGGTTGGCATATCTACACTATTTTCTTTTAGTGATGTTGTAGGAATTCTTAAATCTTCCCATCTTGTAGCAGAGCCAACGTAACTTAAAGATCCATCTGTACCTATTTTGGTTACATTACCACCTGAGATATCTCCAATTTCAGTTGTTCCTGTATTATTAACAGTTACCCTTTCCACACCTGCAGTTTTAAATCTAATTATATCCTCATCAGTATTTTTTTCAACCTGAATTTTAGTATCAGCATCAGCATCTGAAATTTCGTTTCCTCCTCCTGAACCGCTTGCTAATTCAACCCAAATACTATTAAAATACCAAAAACTTTTGGTTGTTGAATCAAAAACTAAAAGACCTTCAACACCAGTTATAAAATTTCTTTGAGTTGTTGTCATTCTAGGAATTAACACACCTTTTGATGTTGATTGAATATCAAGCATTGAAGAATCATCAGGTGACGTAGTTCCAATTCCAACCTGTGCAAAAACTGCTATGTTTAACACTAAACAAATTAGCAGCAATAACCAATTTCTTTTAATTCCAGTTTTCATAATAATAATTTTTAGTATTTGATAAATTTTAATTTGTTATAATTTTAAAGTTTTGAATCCCATTTTCTGATTTAACTTTTACAAAATAAACTCCTGCTTCATGGTGAAACGGAATGGAGATTTCTTGCTCACCAAAAGGTAAATTTGTTAACTCTAAAACCTGCTGACCTAATACATTAAAAACATATAAATTGTTTACAGTAATATCCATATCCTTTTTAATAATTATTGACTTGTTTTTATTGTAATAAACATTCAAATTTGATTGATAAACTTCTTGAGTTGCTAATGTTGTAGCAGATTTAAAAACTATTGAAAATTTATCTAAATAATTTCCCGGAGTTAGATTTGGATTAAAAGAACTTTCACTTAAATTATAGGTTATATTTGATGCATTGTCTTTTAAATACACTGTATTAGAAAAGTTTTCAACGCCTTTTAATGAAATTGTATGCGTACCATCTTCTGCAATAATTAATCCTAAAGGAAATTCATAACTTTCATCAAAAGCACCAACTCCCTGAATTACATATTTTTTTGATAAATCATTCTCAATAATAAAAAAAAGTTCATCTTCTCTTTCACCGCTCATTAAACCATCATAACCAGTATTAAAGTTTAAATCTGCTGTAGTTTCTGGTAAAAAGCCAAGAGCTAATTCTCTTACAAATCCTTCAGGATCTTGATATGATATTCTTACAATACTATCATCTGAAGTAGATTTTGAATTTACTTTAGAACTTTTATAATGAACCGATTCTAAAGATGATTCTGTTTTAAAAACTCTTTGCGAATTATTAAAAACAATATTTCCAGATGCATTGGTATCTATAAAAAAGCCTTGTCCAACAGCCATATAACGTTTTGGAGCCAACAAATTAGCATCCCCAACTCCTGAGGCTGTTGGGTTTATAGATGCTGAAACACCTGTTGTTAAGTTTCTTGTTGCATATCCACCTAAATAATCTGACAAATTATGTGTTGGCGAATTACCTTCTACCCAAAAATATAAAGTTCCATCAAAAACTGACAAATTATCCATAATAAACATATTTGAATCTAAAGCACTTGGGTACGGATTTCCAAATAAATTAGATTCATCGGGTCCAACTGCAAAACTATAAGTACCATCATTTGGCAATCCTTTAAAAACATAATTTTGCTCACTTAAGGTGGTATTGGTTCCTTTCATTATAAAACCTTCTCCAGGCGTTAAAGAGCTATTTTTATCAAGTTTTATCCAACTAACATAAGAACCTGTAGCGCCTCTAGAGAATTTATATAGCCATCTTTCATTTATTGTTAATGGCGTGGTAACATTTCCATCTCCATCTAATACAGATGGCAAACCATTGTATGGATATCCTGAATTAAATAATACTTGTTGTGAATCAAATGGATTTAAACTAGCATCTGTACCATCAAACAAACCTCCGTTTAACTGAAACACTCCAGCCGTAACAACAGGAGAAGACCATAAATTATATCCGTAAGCAGACTTATAACCTTGCTGATCTTTATGCAATTTTCCATTTAACGATGAATTTGCAGAGGCACCAGAATGTGTTTGAACTAACTGAGAATCACCAACCAATCTTAAATCACCATTTTCTAAATAAACACTATTGGTTACAAATAATCCAAAATTATCACTAACAGAAACTCCATTTTTAACTGCATTGCTTAAATTAATTTCTAAATTATAAAAATTAATATTTTTAGTGGCTCCAGAAATTGATTGATTAGTATTAGTAGCGCTTGAGAAAAAAGTTGTGCCAGAATTTGAAGAAGTAGCACCATCATTAATAAAGTTACTATTTAAATACAAATTACCATTGTTAATATGGGAAGCTGTACTTTTGTTTGTATATTCATCCCCAAAATACACAATTGTTGAAGAATTAATTTGAAGAATTCCATTATTAGAAATCTGTGAAATAAGGACAGTATTAAATAAAATGCAACAACACCATAAAAAAGCATATTTTTGTTTCATAACTTTGGATTTTTAAGTTATTACAATACAAATATAAAACAAATGGTTCGTTTTTTACTATAAATGGTATTATTATTTTAATAAAAACCGTTTGTTACTATTTTGAACCTTTTAAAAACATAAATAATTACAATGTCACAAAAAAGACTTTTTCTATTAGATGCATACGCTTTAATTTTTAGAGGCTATTATGCCCTTATTAAAAACCCAAGAATAAACTCAAAAGGTATGGATACTTCCGCTATTTTAGGGTTTACAAATTCTTTATTAGACGTTATTAATAGAGAAAAACCAGATCATTTGGCAGTTGCTTTTGACAAAGGTGGTTCGCATATAAGAAATGAAGCTTTTCCCGAATATAAATCGAATCGACAAGAAACACCCGAAGCCATAAAAATTGCAGTTCCTTATATTCATAAAATATTAGAAGCTATGCACATTCCAATTATAGAAATGGAAGGTTTTGAAGCTGACGATTTAATTGGAACACTTGCAAAACAAGCTGAAAAAGTAGGTTACCAAACCTTTATGGTAACACCAGATAAAGATTTTGCACAATTAGTTTCTGAAAATATTTTTATGTACAAACCGTCTCGAATGGGAAATGGCATTGAAATATGGGGAATTCCAGAAGTACAAGCTAAATTTGAAGTTGAAAGACCTGAGCAGGTTATTGACTTATTAGGAATGATGGGAGACGCAGTAGATAATATTCCCGGTTTCCCTGGTGTTGGTGAAAAAACAGCTAAAAAATTTATTAAAGAGTATGGAAGCATAGAAAACCTTTTAGCCAATACACACCAGCTAAAAGGCAAAATGAAAGAGAAAGTTGAGGACAATAAAGAATTGGGATTACTATCTAAAAAACTAGCAACTATTTTATTAGATTGCCCAGTTGAGTTTCACGAAGTAGATTTTGAATTAAATCATCCAGATTTTGAAAAAGTTAGTGAAATTTTTCAAGAGTTGGAATTTAGAAGAATTGCAGATAATTTTAATAAAATTTTTGGCAACTTAAACCCTTCAACACAAGAAACTAAAAAAGAAGAAACTACAATACAAGCTCCGCAACCTATAGTTTCAGAATCACATCAATTCGATTTATTTTCTTTACCTCCTGAACATTCAAAAGAATCAGTTTCGTCCACTGGTTTTGATTCTAATGAGAGTACCAACCATATTTATCAATATGTAAATTCACCACTTTCAAGAAAATTATTACTTACCAATTTACAAAAACAAACATCCGTAAGTTATCATTTAGAAACTACAAGTAGTAACTGTTTTGAAGCAGATTTAATTGGAATTTCATTTTCTTATGAAAAAGGAAAAGGTTATTACATAGACCTAAACAGTGAAAATAACACCGAAATACTAGCTCAATTTCAACCATTTTTTGAAAATGAAACTATTGAAAAAATTGGACAAGACATTAAATATGACATTAAAATTTTAAGCAAACACAATATTTCAATAAAAGGAAAACTATTTGATATTATGTTGGCGCATTATTTAATTAATCCTGATATGCGTCATGATATGGATGTTTTAACAGAAACCTATTTAAATTACAAGCCAAAAAGCTTAGAGTCTGTAATTGGCAAAAAAGGAAAAGACCAAACTACAATGCAAGAAGTTGCTATTGAAAAACGAACCGAATATATTACTGAGTTTGCCGATTTAACCTTTCAATTAAAACAAATTTTTGAACAAGATTTAGAGAAATTTCAACTATCAAAATTATACAATGAAATTGAAATTCCATTACTAAAAGTACTTGCTCAAATGGAATTAGAAGGTATTAAATTAGATACTTCCTTTTTAGCATCGCTTTCAGAAAATTTAAATGCTGATATATTAAAATTAGAAAAAACAATTTATGCAGAAGCTAACATTGAGTTTAATTTAGCTTCACCAAAACAATTGGGCGATGTTTTATTTGAACATTTAAAATTGGTTGCAAAACCAAAAAAAACAAAAACCGGACAATATGCAACCGGCGAAGAAATTTTATCGAAATTAGCTCCAGAACACAAAATTGTTGAAGAAATTTTAGAATGGCGAGGCTTGGTAAAATTAAAAAATACGTATGTAGATGCTTTACCAAATGAAGTAAATAAAGAAACAGGAAGAATTCACACCACATATAGTCAAGCTGTTGCCGCAACAGGCAGATTAAGTTCTAACAATCCAAACCTTCAAAACATTCCAATTAGAACCGAAAGAGGAAGACAAGTTAGAAAGGCTTTTGTTGCCAGAGATAAAAACTACACTTTAGTTGCTGCCGATTATTCTCAAATTGAATTACGTATTATTGCCGCTTTAAGTGGAGATGAAAGTATGATTGAATCTTTTAAAAAAGGCGAAGATATTCACGCTGCCACAGCTGCCAAAATTTTTGAAATACCTTTAGAAGAAGTTACTCGTACACAAAGAGCCGATGCAAAAGCAGTAAACTTTGGAATTATTTACGGACAAGGTGCATTTACTTTAGCACAACAATTAAACAAATCTCGTGCCGAAGCCAAAGAATTAATAGACAACTACTACAAAACATTTCCTAAATTAAATCAATTTATAGCAAATCAAATAGAATTTGCAAGAGAAAATGGCTACGTAGAAACTATTTTAAACCGAAGACGTTATTTAAAAAATATCAACTCGCAAAATGCCATTGTAAGATCTTCTGATGAAAGAAATGCAGTAAACGCACCAATTCAAGGAAGTGCTGCTGATATTATAAAAATAGCTATGATTAACATTTATAAATTACTATCCGAAGGAAATTACAAAAGCAAAATGTTATTACAAGTGCATGATGAATTAGTTTTTGACATGTATAATTCAGAAATAGATACTCTTAAACCATTAATAATTAAAGAAATGGAAAGTGCTGTTCAATTATCTGTACCATTAACCGTAGAACTTGGAACAGGAAATAACTGGTTAGAGGCGCATTAAACTCAAATACATATTAATATTTAAAAATTAAACAATATTTTATTTCAAAATTTAAATGGTTTATATAAATAATTAGTTTTTTTTGATTCAGATTTATGTTTTAAAATAGATCTTTAACAACTGGTAACTAATATTTTATAATTCCAAACAACTTTTAACATAGAAATTAAGTCCATAAACAACTAACTTTTTCAATTATAAATATTTAAAGCATAAATTTTAAAGTTTTTACTGTTTGTTATATAAATAATAGTTTGTACATTTGCACTCCCTTTTTAGGGACAAAAAATAAATGTTTAATTATAACAAAGAATTTAATTGTGAATACATTAAGTTACAAAACAGTATCAGCTAACAAAGCAACCGCTACAAAAGAGTGGGTTTTAGTTGATGCAGACGGCCAAACGTTGGGTCGTCTAGCTTCTAAAATAGCAATGCTAGTTAGAGGTAAGTACAAAACTAACTACACTCCTCACGTAGATTGTGGAGACAATGTAGTAGTTATCAACGCGGACAAAATCAATTTAACTGGAAAAAAATGGTCTGACAAATCTTACATTCGTCACACAGGTTATCCAGGTGGTCAAAGATCATTAACTGCAACAGAAATGTTTCAAAAAGACCCAACACGTCTTGTTGAAAAAGCAGTAAAAGGAATGTTACCTAAAAACAAATTAGGTAGTGCTTTATTCAGAAACTTATATGTTTATGCTGGAGCAGAACATAACCAAACTGCACAAACTCCTAAAGTTATTAACCTTAACGACCTTAAATAATGGATACAATACACAAAATAGGTAGAAGAAAAACAGCTGTTGCCCGTATTTATCTTTCTGAAGGTAAAGGAAACATCACTGTAAACAAAAAAGATTATAAAGATTATTTTACTACTTCTCATTTACAATATAAAGTATTACAAGCTTTAAATTTAACAGACAACGCAACTGCATTTGATGTTAAAGTAAATGTATTTGGTGGTGGTATAACTGGACAAGCAGAAGCTATTCGTTTAGCAATCTCTAGAGCTTTAGTTGAACTAAATGCTGAAAACAGATTAATCTTAAAACCAGAAGGATTACTTACAAGAGACCCAAGAATGGTTGAACGTAAAAAATTCGGTCAAAAGAAAGCAAGAAAAAAATTCCAATTCTCAAAACGTTAATCGTTTTATTGAATTGTTTCACCAAATTACTTGGTGGTTCATTGAAATTAAAAATAAAAACAAAGTTGTCGTTGTTCAGTCAATGACTGATTATAAGTTTAGCATCCAAATAGGGAAGATCGTTTTACGCTACTTCCCTATTGCTAACTCTCAACGGAACGTAAACTAAATACAAATGGCAAATATAGAAGTTCAAGAATTATTAGATGCAGGTGTACACTTTGGTCACCTTACTAGAAAATGGGATCCAAACATGGCTCCTTATATATATGGAGAACGTAACGGCGTTCACATTATAGATTTATACAAAACTGCAGCAAAAATTGATGAAGCAGCAGATGCTTTAAAGAAAATTGCAGCATCAGGAAGAAAAATCCTTTTTGTAGCTACAAAAAAACAAGCAAAAGAAATTATTTCTGACAAATCAAAAAGCGTTAACATGCCTTACATTACTGAAAGATGGCCAGGTGGAATGTTAACAAACTTTGTAACTATTAGAAAAGCTGTTAAAAAAATGTCATCTATTGACAGAATGAAAACAGATGGTTCTTTTGATGCACTTTCTAAAAGAGAAAAATTACAAATTAACCGTCAACGTGAAAAATTAGAAAAAAACTTAGGTTCTATTTCTGATATGACTCGTTTACCTGGAGCAATTTTTATTGTTGATGTGAAAAAAGAACACATTGCAGTTGCTGAAGCTAAAAACTTAAACATTCCAATTTTTGCAATGGTTGATACAAATTCAGACCCAAGAGGTATTGATTATGTTGTACCTGCAAATGATGATGCTTCAAAATCTATTGATAAAGTTTTAGGTTATATTACAGATGCTATTGCTGAAGGTTTAGCTGATAGAAAAGTTAACAAAGACGCAAAAGACTCTGACGATAACGATAATAATTAATGTATAATAGTTGAAATTTATTCAACAAAAAATATAAAAAGATGGCAAAAATTACAGCCTCAGAAGTTAACAAATTAAGACAATCTACCGGAGCCGGTATGATGGATTGCAAAAATGCACTTGTTGAAGCCGATGGAGATTTTGACAAAGCAATTGATATTTTACGTAAAAAAGGTCAAAAAGTTGCTGCAAATAGAGCTGATAGAGATTCATCAGAAGGTGCAGTAATTGCTTTTGTAAATAGCGATAACACAAAAGGTGCAATTATTTCATTAAACTGTGAAACTGACTTTGTTGCTAAAAATGACGCTTTCGTTGCTTTAGCTACTGAATTTGCAGAAATTGCAGTAAACTACACTTCAAAAGAAGAATTTTTAAACGCTCCTTTTGGAACTATGACAGTTGCTGAAAAATTAATTGAGCAAACTGGTGTAATTGGTGAGAAATTAGAAATTGGTGCTTTCGAATGTATTTCTGGTGCTTTTGTTGGATCATACATCCACGCAGGAAATAAAATTGCTGCTGTAACTGCTTTATCTGCAAACGTAAAAGGTGCTGATGTAGTTGCTAAAGATGTTTCTATGCAAGCTGCCGCTATGGGTGCTTCAATTTTATCTTATAAAGATTTCGATCCTGCTTTTGTTGCTAACGAAACTGAAGCTAGAATTGCTGTAATTGAGAAAGAAAATGAAGAATTTAAAAGATTAGGAAAAACTCTTAAAAATATTCCAACTTTTATTTCTCGTTCTCAATTAACTCCAGAAATTTTAGCACAAGCTGAAGAGCAAGTGAAAGCTGAACTAAAAGCTGAAGGAAAACCAGAAGCTATTTGGGATAGAATTTTACCAGGTAAAGTAGAAAGATTTATTGCTGATAACACAACATTAGATCAAGAACAATGTTTATTAGATCAAAACTTTATTAAAGACGATAAAATTAATGTTGCACAATATGTTGCTACATTAGGTGACGTTAAAGTTACAGACTTTAAAAGAGTTTCGTTAGCTTAATAAAGAACACTTATACTTAAAAAAACTCACCTTATAGGTGAGTTTTTTTGTTATAATCAATTTAGCAGTAAAAAAATTAATAAATCAATAAAAACTTACCTCTTTTACTTTTAAAGTATTTCTTATATTTGCATAATTCAAAAAAATTATGGCCTACAAAAGAATTCTATTAAAATTAAGCGGAGAAGCGCTTATGGGAGATCGCCAATACGGCATAGACCCAATTAGATTAGCAGATTATGCTAAAGATATAAAAACAATTGTTGACAAAGGTATTGAAGTGGCCATTGTTATTGGTGGAGGTAACATTTTTAGAGGTGTTGCTGGCGCAAGTAATGGAATGGATCGCGTTCAAGGAGATTATATGGGAATGCTAGCAACTGTTATTAATGGTTTGGCATTACAAAGCGCCTTAGAAGACGAAGGTATTTTTACACGACTTTTAACCGCAATTAAAATGGAGCAAGTTGCTGAACCTTTTATAAAAAGAAGAGCTGTTCGCCATTTAGAAAAAGGAAGAGTTGTAATATTTGGTGGAGGTACCGGAAACCCTTACTTTACTACAGATACAGCTGCAGTTTTACGAGCAATTGAAATTGATGCTGACGTAATTTTAAAAGGAACAAGAGTTGATGGAATTTACAATTCCGATCCAGAAAAAAATAGCGATGCTATTAAATTTGATTCCATTACTTATAAAGATGTAATGAGCAAAGGATTAAAAGTTATGGACATGACAGCATTTGCATTAAGTCAAGAAAATAACTTACCTATGGTTGTATTTGATATGAATAAAAAAGGAAACTTAGAAAAAGTAGTTTCTGGAGAGAATATTGGAACACTAGTTGATAAATAATAGATTAATTAAAATTTTTCAATTATGAATGAAGAATTAGCTTTTATAATAGATAGCACACGTGAGTTAATGCAAAATTCTATAACTCACCTAGAAAAAGAATTTAGAAATATTAGAGCTGGAAAAGCTAGTCCAGCAATGTTAGGTAGCGTTACGGTAGAATATTACGGTTCTCAAACTCCGCTTACTCAAGTTGCCAATGTTAATACAATGGATGCACATACAATTACCGTGCAACCTTGGGAAAAAAAGATGTTACACGAAATTGAAAAAGCAATTATGATTGCTAATTTAGGTTTTAACCCAATGAATAATGGGGAAATTATCATTATTAATGTTCCTGTGCTAACCGAAGACAGACGTAGAGAATTATCTAAACAAGCAAAGGCCGAAGCTGAAAATGCTAAAGTTGGAATTAGAAACGACAGAAGAGAAGCAATGCAGGAGATAAAAAAAACAGAAGCGTCTGAAGATATGAAAGCAAATGCTGAAGTTGATGTTCAAAATTTAACAGATAAATTTATTTTACAGGTTGATGAGCTTTACAAAATAAAAGATTTAGAAATTATGAAAGTTTAATTTTTAAAAAGTTAAACTTATCAAAAAACTATAAAGCACTCTGTAGAGTGCTTTTTTATTAACCTATATTTGCTAATTATAGTACATTACAAGCGTATGAAAAAATGGCTTTTTTTAATTTTATTAATACCTATTATTGCTTTTTCGCAACATCAAATTCAAGGTTTAGTAATTGATAGCTCTACAAAAAAACCATTGCCATTTGCTTCCATAATTACCAATACCAACACTGGCACATTAACTGATGTTGATGGAAAATTTCAAATTCAAAGCAACACAGTTATCAACCAAATTAAAGTTTCGTACGTTGGGTATAAAAGCACTTCTTTCCCTATCGCTCAATCTGATAAATATATTAAAATTCAATTAGAACCTTCTACAGAAAGTTTAAATGAAATTTTAATTACTGCTACTGAAAATCCAGCATTACAAATTATAAGAAATACAATAAAAAATAAGGCTAAAAATAATATTGAAACCTCTTTAAACTCGTTTAAATTTGATGCTTACACAAAACTTTTAGTAACAGCACATCCTGATTCGATAAATGGGAAAATTGATACAGTATTTGTGCTAAAAAATGGGGAAAAAGAATTCTTAAAAATAGATTCTACCAATTATAAATTTAAAAAAGATATAGATAAACATCATTTGTATCTTTCAGAAAAAATTTCTCAATTCCAATTTCAAAAAGGTAAAAAAACAAAAGAGATTATCATGGCTTCTAGAATGGCCGGATTGCAACAACCTATATACGAATTACTGGCTATTACCTTTCAAGATTTTTCTTTTTATAATGAATTTTACACTATAGCAGGCACCAAGTATGTAAATCCAATAGCTAACAATGCTATAAAACATTATAATTATAAAATTTTAGACACCATTCAGCAAAATAACAAACAGTTTATTTTAATATACTATAAACCAAAAATTAAAAAGGATTTTACCGGTATTGAAGGTGTTTTATACATAGATTCAAAAAGTTATGCAATTACAAAAGGAATGGCCGAATTAAAGGCAATTGTAAATGTAAAAGCTACGCAAAACTATAGTTTTATTGAGGACTGTAATTGTTGGTTTCCTTCAGATATGAATATTATTATAAAAAAAGGTGATAACAATGAAAACGTAAATTTATTTGGAGGAATGGTAAAAGTATCCAATTCTGCTAAAAACGATTCCATTGTTAATTCTAGCAGAAATAATCCATCTGATGTTTCGTATTTTATTTCTAAAACTAAAAACAGTAATATTGAAATTAATCCGCAGTTAATTGTAAAAAATTCATCATCAACAATAAAATTTAACGATGATGCAGCAAAAAAATCGGAAGAATTTTGGAATTTATACCGAACCGATTCTTTATCGGAACGAGGAAAAGAAACCTATAAAAACCTCGACAGTATTGCAAAAAGTGAAAATATTGAAGGTAAAATTGCCCTTGGTCGTAATCTTTTAAAAGGCTACTTTCATACTAAGTACATTAATTTAAACCTTGGAAAAATTATAAACCTAAACAATTATGAAGGTTTACGTATTGGTTTTGGAGGTACTACAAATCAAAATTTCTCTAATAAAATTAGATTAGAATCATACGTCGCTTACGGAACAAAAGATAAAGATTATAAATTTAGCTTAGGCGCAGCTACTCGATTAAATAAGGAAAATAACACTTGGTTGGGAGTTAGTTTTACAAATGATTTAAAGGAAGCCGCATCATTAGATTTTATTGCTGAAAACACTTCGTTTTCACCCGTAAATCCGAGAAACTTAAATATTGATAAATTTTACAACTACAAAACATTAAGCACCTATTTTGAAACCGATATTCAACCAAACTTAGAAGCTAAATTCCAATTAAGTTCTGGTGATTATGCACCAACTTTTGACTATCAATTTATTAATACATCAAAAAATATTTCACGGTATATATTAACTACAGCATCTGTAAATCTGCAATACAGTCCAAAAAATGAATATATGAATTCACCAATTGGAAAACTAACAATTAAAAATGAATTCCCACATTTTACATTACAAGTAACCAAAAGTATTGAAGATTTATTTAGCAGCGATTTTGATTTTACTCAAATTAACCTGAGAATTTTACATAAAATTAAACCTCTAAGAAAAGGAATTACAAATATCTTAATTGAAGGAGGAATTGTTTTTGGCGATGCCCCAATTTCACATTTATACAATGCAACACCAAATTACACATTTAAAAATCCGTGGGTTAAACGTATAACTTTTGCAGGTAAAAACAGCTTTGAAACAATGGGTTATAACGAATTTGTTTCAGACAGATTTTTAGCCATACATTTAAAACAAAACTTTGAACCATTTAAACTTGGTAAAAAATTTAAACCCCAAATAAGCATTGCAACAAGAGCCGCCGTTGGAGCAATTGATAATCCAGATTACCATAATGGTTTAGTTTTTAAAAGTATGAATAAAGGATATTTAGAAAGCGGAATGGAAATTAATTCGCTTTTAAAAGGGTTTGGTTTTAGTGCTTTTTATAGATATGGTGCCTACAGAAATCCAATTTGGTCGGACAATTTAGCCGTAAAATTAACTTATAAATTAAGATTAGGATTTTAGCCCTTAACGTATTATAACCTAAACTAATTTCATACCTTTGCAAAAATTTTTTTTAATGGATTTTTGGACAAAAGTTTCTAGGCTTATTTTAAAAAGCAGATATATTATTTTAATTATAATTGCTGCATTTACTTATTTTTTATCAACCCAAATGCAGTATATGAGATTTTCATATACAGAAGCAAATCTATTGCCCGAAAATCATCAGGTAAATATAGATTACAATAAGTTTTTAAAAATATTTGGTGAAGAAGGGAATATCATAATTTTAGCTGTTGAAGACTCTACAATTTTTAATCCAGCTAAATTTAATGCTTGGAATAAATTATCGAAAAATTTAGACAGCTTAAAAGAAATTGATTTTACAGTTGCCGTTGGCGACATAAAAAAACTGGTAAAAGATACCGAACAAGAAAAATTTGTTACAGAACCTTTATACAACAAAGAACCTGAAACTGTTGAAGAAGTTTTAAAAATAAAACACGACCTTTTTGATAATCTTCCTTTTTTCGATAATTTTTTATACAACAAAAAAACTGGTGTAATACGTTCTGTTATTTATTTAGATAAAGAAATTGTAAATACGGCTGCGAGAAAAGATTTTATTTTTAATGTTTTAAACCCAACCATTGACAAGTTTGAAAAAGATTATAATATAGACGTTCGCGTATCTGGAATGCCATATATTAGAACTATGAACGCCCAAAACATTATAGATGAAATTGGGATGTTTGTAGGTTTAGCATTGGGAGTTACTGCCTTAATTTTCTTTTTCTTTTTCAGATCATTTAGAGCAACCTTAATTACACTTTTAGTAGTTAGTATTGGTGTTGTTTGGGCATTTGGCTTTATTGGTTTGTTTAGGTATGAAATTACTGTTTTAATGGCTTTAATTCCACCATTAATTATTGTAATTGGAGTTCCAAATGCTATATTTTTAATAAATAAATATCAGCAAGAAATAAAAAAACACGGAAATCAGGCAAAATCTTTACAACGTGTTATTACAAAAATTGGGAATGCAACGTTAATGACCAACGTTACTACAGCTTCTGGTTTTGCAACTTTTATATTTACAAAAAGTCAGTTACTAAGAGAGTTTGGTACCATTGCATCTATCAACATTTTAGCAATTTTTGTTTTGGCGTTAATGCTAATACCAATCATTTACAGTTTTTTACCATTACCAAAGGAAAAGCACTTAAAACATTTAGAGCGCCAATGGATTGATAAAATTGTTACTTGGATGGAATCTGTGGTAAGAAATAGCCGATTAGCTGTGTATTCAATTACGGTTATTTTAATTATTGTAAGTATGATAGGTATTTACAAAATTAAAGTTTCTGGTAGCTTAATTGAAGATATGCCAAAAGGCAAAGAATTTTTTAAAGATATAGAATTTTTTGAAGAAGAATTTGGAGGTATTATGCCATTGGAAATTGTAATTGATACAAAAAAAGAAAATGGTGTTATGAGCTTGTCTACGCTTAAACGTATGGAAAAGCTAGATGAAACCATTGAAGAAATTCCTCAATTATCTAAACCAATCTCCGTTTTAAATATTGTAAAATACTCTAAACAAGCTTTTTATAACGGACTTCCAAATTATTACGAATTACCTAATAGCCAAGAGAAGAACTGGATTTTAAAGTATTCTAAAAATTCATCAACCAATACAAATCTGCTAGATAACTTTGTTGATTCTACTGGAAGATATGCACGTATTACTACCTTTATGAAAGATATTGGTACAGATAAAATGATTGGCATTGAAGAACGCCTTCAACAAAAAATTGATAAAGAATTTCCAAAAGAAAAGTATGATGTTTCTATGACTGGTGGAGCGTTGGTATTTTTAAAAGGAACTAATTATTTAATAAATAATCTTGTAATTTCACTTTCTTTAGCTATACTTTTAATTGCTGTTTTTATGGCTTTTATGTTTAGATCGTTTAGAATGATTTTAATATCATTAATTCCAAATATATTTCCATTATTAATTACTGCCGGATTAATGGGATATTTAGGTGTTCCTATAAAACCATCAACCATATTAGTATTTAGTATTGCTTTTGGTATTTCTGTAGATGATACTATACATTTTTTAGCAAAATACAGGCAAGAATTAATAGCTAATAATTGGCGTATAAAACAATCAGTTTATGCAGCTTTAAGAGAAACAGGTGTAAGCATGTTTTATACTTCTATTGTACTCTTTTTCGGATTCTTGGTGTTTACAGTTTCAAGTTTTGGAGGAACAATTGCATTAGGTGGTTTAGTTTCAATAACCCTTTTATTTGCAATGGTATCAAACCTAATTCTATTACCTTCTCTACTACTTTCTTTAGAAAAGAAAATTGCAAGTAAAGAGATTTTAAAAGAACCGGTTCTTGATATTTTAGATCCAGATTCTGATGATGATATAAACAATTAATTTAAGCTCAGTAAATAGTTTATAATTATAAATTATTTTTAAACAATCAAAGTTTACTACTTTCATTAGTTCATGTATCTTTGTATTTCTAAAATTTAGAATATGAAACGAAGTACCGTTGCAGAACTTTTAAGTTCTAATAACTTTTTAAATGAAGTAACTATAAAAGGATGGGTAAGAACCTTTAGAGCAAACAGATTTATTGCCTTAAATGATGGTTCTACCTTAAACAATATACAATGTGTTGTTGATTTTGAAAACACCAGTGAAGCAACCTTAAAACGCATCACAACTGGTGCAGCAATTTCAATTAAAGGAACACTTATTGAAAGTCAAGGAAAAGGTCAGAATGTTGAAATTCAAGTAAACCAAATTGAAATATTAGGAGATTCTAATCCTGAAGAATATCCTATTCAACCTAAAAAACACAGTTTTGAATTTTTGCGAGAAAATGCGCATTTACGTATTAGAACAAATACTTTTAGCGCGGTAATGAGAGTGCGTTCTGCCTTGTCATTTGCAATTCATAAATACTTTGTTGAAAACGGATTTTACCATTTCCACGCACCAATTATTACAGGTACAGATGCAGAAGGAGCTGGTGAAATGTTTCAAGTTTCAACTTTAGACCCAGCAAAACTTCCTAAAACAGAATCTGGCGCTATAGATTATTCAAAAGATTTCTTTGGAAAACATACCAACTTAACTGTTTCCGGCCAATTAGAAGCAGAAACATATGCAATGGCTTTAGGAAAAGTTTACACATTTGGACCTACTTTTAGAGCTGAAAACTCAAACACAACACGTCATTTAGCAGAATTTTGGATGATAGAACCTGAAGTTGCGTTTAATAACTTAGATGATAATATGGATCTAGCTGAAGATTTTATCAAATCGGTTATTTCAGATATTCTTAAAAATTGTAAAGATGATTTAGAGTTTTTAAACGATAGATTATTACAAGAAGAAAAAGGGAAACCTCAAATTGAAAGAAGTGAATTATCGCTGTTAGAAAAACTAAATTTTGTAATTGAGAACAATTTTAAACGTGTTAGTTACACTGAAGCTATAGATATTTTAAGAAACTGCAAACCAAACAAAAATAAAAAATTCCAATATGTAATTAACGAATGGGGTGCAGATTTACAAAGCGAACACGAACGTTATTTAGTAGAAAAACACTTTAAATGTCCGGTAATTTTATTTGATTATCCAGCAAACATAAAAGCTTTTTACATGCGCTTAAATGAAGATGGAAAAACAGTAAGAGCAATGGACGTTTTATTTCCAGGAATTGGAGAAATTGTTGGAGGAAGCCAACGTGAAGAACGTTTAGAGGTTTTACAACAAAAAATGAAAGACCTTCATATTGACGAACAAGAATTATGGTGGTACTTAGATACTAGAAAATTTGGAACCGCAGTACATAGTGGTTTTGGTTTAGGTTTTGAGCGTTTAGTTCAATATACCACTGGCATGGGGAATATTAGAGATGTTATTCCATATCCAAGAACACCACAAAACGCAGAGTTTTAAATTAAACTTAAAAAAACATAGTAAACAACATACTATGTTTTTTTGTATTTTTATCAAAATGGAATTTAATTTTATATGCTAAAACAAGGATTACATCAAAAACTATTACAAAAGTTATCACCACAACAAATTCAGTTGATGAAGATGATTCAATTGCCTACACAAGCATTTGAACAGCGATTGAAACAAGAATTAGAGGAAAATCCTGCCTTAGAAAGTGGAAAAGAAAACTTAGATGAATTTGATGATAATTCAATAAATGATGAATATGATGATTCAGGTAATGATACTATAAATACAGATGATATTAATATTGATGAATATTTAAGTGACGATGAAATTCCTAATTACAAAACGCAAAGTAATAATTACACAGCTGATGATGACGAAAAAGATATTCCATTTGCATCAGGAACTTCTTTTACACAACATTTAAAAAATCAAATAAACACCTACAGATTAACCGACGACCAAGAAATTATTACAGATTTTTTAATTGGAAGTATTGATGAAAGTGGTTATTTAAGACGTGATTTGCTAGATGTGATGGATGATTTGGCCTTCACTCAAAACATTTACACCACCATTGAAGAATTAGAACAATTACTAAAAATTGTTCAAGAATTAGATCCTGCAGGTGTTGGCGCAAGAGATTTAAAAGAATGTTTAATACTTCAGCTAAAAAGAAAGGATGAAAAACCTGCCAGAACTTTAGCAATTAATATTTTAGAACAATCTTTTGATCAGTTTGTAAAAAAACATTATGCCAAATTAATTCAAAAATTTCATGTTACTGAAGATGAATTAAAGGATGCTATTCGCCAAATAGAAAAATTAAATCCAAAACCAGGTGGTTCACATGTTGGCAATAATAAAATTGCAGAACAAATTGTACCCGATTTTTCTATAAGAATTGACGAAGGGGAATTAGAGCTTACACTTAATTCAAGAAACGCACCAGAATTGCATATTTCCAAAGAATATAACGACTTATTAAGCGGTTATAAAGATTCTGCCGATAAATCTCAATCGCAAAAAGATGCAGTTTTATTTATAAAACAAAAATTAGATTCAGCAAAATGGTTTATTGATGCCATTAAACAGAGACAGCAAACTTTGTATTTAAATATGAATGCAATTATGCAATATCAAAAAGAATATTTTTTAACTGGCGATGAACGTAAGTTAAAACCAATGATTTTAAAAGATATTGCTGATATTATAAATATGGATGTTTCAACCGTATCAAGGGTTGCAAACAGCAAATTTGTTTCTACACCATACGGAACCAAATTAATTAAAGATTTCTTTTCAGAATCGATGAAAAATGACCAGGGAGATGACGTTTCTACCAAAGAAATTAAAGACATTTTATTAACTGTTATTGATAAAGAAAATAAGAAAAAACCCATGACAGATGATAAACTTGCCAAACTTTTAAAAGAAAAAGGATACCCAATAGCCAGAAGAACAGTAGCTAAATATAGAGAACAATTAGATATTCCTGTAGCCAGATTAAGAAAAGAAATTTAAAGAATTAAAAAATGACACGTAAACTTTCAATATTTATCTCCTATTTCTTCCATCCTATAAATTTTTCCATTCTTGGAGCTATATTATATTTTCTATTTATTCCAAAATATATTTTTAAAACACAAGAACATACTATTTTACTGGTAATTTTTTTAGGAACTTACATTTTTCCATTATTTCTTTTATTCCTTCTTAAAAATTTTAAGATGATTCAGAGCTATTACATGGATACCATTGAGGAGCGAAAGTTTCCAACTATTTTATTTATTTCACTTACTTACATAATAGGAAACTGGTTGTACAAATCTACTATTGTAGACTTATTAGCATTATTTTATTTTGGATATGGTTTTGGCTTAATTGTTTCGTACGGCCTACTTCATTTAAAAACCAAAATAAGCCTTCACGCGTTAGCAATTGGTGGTTTAATCGGTTTTTTAATATACTTTAGCTATTACTTTAAAATAAACTTACTTCTAATCTTAATGGTTTTGTTTGTATTAAGTGGATTAATTTTATCTTCAAGATTACGCTTAAAAGCTCATAAACTAACAGAAGTTATTTTAGGTTATTTAGTTGGAATAGCTACACAATTAATAGTATTTTTAGTTTTTTACAATATGTAAAACTTTAAACCTATATTAATCTCTTTCATAGAAATATCTTCTCCGTCAAGCGATAAATCATTAAAAATTGGATTTAAACCATAATAAAAATACAAATTCCAAGTACTATAACCAGCAGAAACATAAATTCCAGTTTGAAATTTATTTACCTCAGTAATATTTTTAGTTTTAACGGTACTAACATCATCTGTAAATTTAGAATCAAAAGAAAAAACGTATTCTAATTTCAGTCCTCCGTAAACACGCCAAAACTTATATTTAGTCGCAGAAGAATTACGCCATCGCAATTCTAACGGAACTTCAATAGCATGTAATGTAAATTTATTAATAGAATAATCTTCAGCTAAACTTACCTCTGTAATTCCATTTACCTCAGCAATCTTCATATTTTGAACAAACACCCCATATGAATAACCAGCGCCTAAACCAAAGCCTATAGAACGTTCCTTATTAATAGGAAAATCTTTAATAAAACCAAGCCCCATTCCACCTGAAAAACCATTTTGAGAGACTTCTAAGGGTTTATTTTGTAAAATATTATAGGTAAGAGTCAAATATATTTGATCTTCTAAGTATTTATAATCTATTGAATCCAATTCAGTTTGTGCTGAAATGTTCAATGAACCAAAAATTAAAATAAGTATTACAATTCCTTTATTCATACTAACAAATGTAGTTTATAAAACCAAAAAAGGCAATAGAATTTCTATTGCCTTTTTTTAAAATACTAATTTTTACTTTATTTTTTATAATTACCTGTTAGGTCATTTCCTCTAGCTGTAGAGAAACTTACCTTTAAGGCATTTATATCACGTAATTGCTCTTTAATATCTAATATAGTACCAACACTAGCTTCTTTATCAGCTTTAATAGAAGTAGTCATAAATTTAACTTCTTCTTCTTTTCTTAAAGCTCTCTCTGCAAAAATAAAACTAGGAACATCTTTCACGTCAATAATTTTGTCATTTACTTGGATTTTATCTCCAGAGATTCTTGAATCTTTAGATTTCCCAACATAAATTGTACTTACTAAACTTTTTTGCTCTAATTTTTTAACTTCACTAGCAGTAGGAAGGAACGGTTTTTTAATTAATAAATCCGTTTCTCTCATCGTAGTAGAAACCATAAAAAAGAATAACAACATAAATACAATATCAGGTAAAGATGCCGTAGAAATTGCAGGTAACCCTTTTTTCTTCTTTTTAAACTTACTCATAATCTGATATTATTTTAATGGTTCAGGTTCAGTAATAATTTGAGGATATTTATCTTTCAAATTATCAATTTTCGCTTTTAAACTTTCCGTTGGATCGTTATCGTAATCACTAATTAACTGATCATAAGATCTACCATATAATTTAGTGGAAAGGTCATTTCTTAACTGATTGTATGCCGCTTCAATTTCATTTTGAATAGTAATATACATTCCGTAAGTTGTACCTCTATCACTTTGTAACGAGATAATAGCCTTAGAAGGGTGATCTGACGATGCTGGATCTTTTGCTCCATTACAATAGTCACAAGGTTCTCCAGGTTTACCATCAATAGAGTTTCCAATACCACCTCCGTTATCAATAAATTTCATTACTAAACCTTTGATGTCTGTTACTTTAACAAAATCAGTACCTTCAATCAAAATTTGATTGTTACGGTTTACAACTATATCAAAAACATTCTTTTGTTTAACAATAACATCATTCTTTTGATCTGGCGGTGATTTTTCTGGTAATTTTCTTGCGATACCAGAATCAACATCCATAGTAGTTGTTACTAAGAAAAATATTAAAAGCAAGAACGCAATGTCTGCCATTGAACCAGCATTTATTTCTGAATTTTCTCTTCTTGCCATGATATATTTATTTTACAAGTCCTTTAACAAAGTCATATAAAAAGAATACTAAACCAATAGATCCTAATATAAAACTGTAGTTAATTAATGTGCTTACCCATCTAGAAACACTTCCAGCTTCTCCATCAGGTAAAACTTTACCTAATTGATCAGTTACAGCGTCTCCTGAAGCAAAAGAATAAGATACCACTAACAATACAAGCAATATTCCAACTCCAATTAAAGATCTTTTTAATACATCTGGGTGCTTAAACAAGTTTATTAAAGAATAAACTACTGCAATTAAAGCTGTCGCAGCCAATGTAAAAATAGAAAATGTAATAAAAGGAGAAAGTATGCTGTTTTGTAAGCTAGCATCATTCTCTATATTTGTATCACCTTCTACAACAATTCTAATAAAGAAAAAGAAACCAATCAATCCTATTAGACCTGTTATATAAGTTAATATCTTAGAAATTTTTGTATTCATAATTTATTATTATTTTTTGTGTCTAACCAAAAGGTCAACAAGTGAAATAGAAGCATCTTCCATATTATTTACAATACTATCAACTTTAGAAATGATATAGTTATAAAAAATTTGTAAAATAATAGCAACAACTAAACCAAATACAGTTGTTAATAATGCCACTTTAATACCACCAGCAACAACAGTTGGAGAAATATCACCTGCAGCTTGAATAGAGTCAAACGCATCAATCATACCAATAACTGTTCCCATGAACCCAAGCATAGGTGCTAACGCAATAAATAAAGATAACCAAGAAATGTTTTTCTCTAATAATCCCATTTGAACTCCACCGTAACCAACAACTGCTTTTTCAGCTGCTTCTACACCTTCGTCCATTCTATCTAAACCTTGATAGAAAATTGAAGCAACTGGTCCTTTTGTATTTCTACAAACTTCTTTTGCAGCTTCAACACCACCTGATGATAATGCATCATCAACACTATTTACTAATTTCTTAGTATTAGTAGTAGCCATATTAAGGTAAATAATTCTTTCAATTGCAATAGCTAATCCTAAAATTAAAGCTACTAATACAATTCCCATAAAGAAAGGTCCACCTTCAATAAAACGTTGTTTTAATTCTTGGTGAAATGTTTTTGATTCTGTTGCATCAGCAACTTGTTCAGTGTTAGCTGCATCTTGTGCAATAGCTTTAGGTGCTGCTCCAAATAACAATAATCCTGTAATCGCAAGGATAGTAAATACTCTTTTCATCGTGTAATAGTTAATTTATTAATTTTTATCCGGTTTTAAAATTTACAAAAAACACAACCAATTAAACGTAGTAATTTTCTTAAACTTCAACTCTACAAATTTAATTTAGCTATGTGCCGTTTGCGAATGGCAAGTAACAAAAAAATGTTGAATTCTGAAAATTTTACAACCACTTTAAAAAAATATTTTTTTTAACACTCTTTTTCTCAAAAATATATCTAAAACCTTCTGAATTTCATTTTTTTTTGAAATATATTCAATAAATCTAAATTATATTACAGAATTTCTAGTTTGGTTTTGAAATTTCTCCTCTCAGAGAAGTTTCAAAAATTATTCGAAACTGATTTTTAGGAATTTTTTCACCTAAAAGGTACATGAGCTTTGCAATTGCCGACTCTGTTGTTATGTCAAAACCGCTAATAACTCCTATTTTTTGAAGTTGCACACTCGTTTCATATTGTCCCATAATAACACTTCCTCCTGCACATTGGGTAACGTTTACAATTTGAATACCTTCTTTTATTGCATCCTTTAACAAGGAAACAAACCATTTATCACTTGGTGCATTCCCTGCTCCATAGGTTTCTAAAATTACACCTTTCAAATTTTCAATAGAAAGAATGCTTTTTACAACTTCTTTAGTAATTCCAGGAAATATTTTAAGAATTACAATATCTTTTACCATATTTTTTCTAACCACTAAACTTTCTTTTGAATGTGGTTTGAAAATCAGATTTCTATCAAATTTTAAATGGACTCCACTTTCACAAAGTGGTGGATAGTTTGGAGAAGTAAATGCCTGAAAATGTTCTGAATTTATTTTTGTTGTTCTATTCCCTCTATATAATTTGTATTCAAAATACAAACAAACCTCTTTAATTATAGGTGAATCATTTTCTACAGCTGATGCAATTTGAATAGATGTAATTAAATTTTCTTTTGCATCAGTTCTTAAATCACCAATTGGCAACTGAGATCCTGTAAAAATTATAGGTTTTGAAAGGTTTTCAAACATAAAACTAATAGCTGATGCTGTGTATGCCATTGTATCGGAACCATGCAAAACTACAAATCCATCATAACTATTATAATTGATTTCAATAATTTCTGCTATTAAAACCCAATCGGAAGTATTCATATTGGACGAATCTATAGGTTTTTTTAATGAAATACTTTCAATAACACAATGCAACTGATTAATTTCGGGAATTTGATTTAAAAGTTTATTAAAATTAAACGTCTTTAAAGCACCAGTTTTATAGTCTTTTACCATACCAATGGTACCTCCTGTGTAAATTAATAGTATTTTCGGTTTTTTTGTCATTTTGTCTGTTCCTTTTTTTTTGGAATAATTTATGATGTAAATTTACCAAATAAAAAATTTATTAACTAAAAAGAAATTTATGGGATTTTATATATTAATTGGAATTATATCTTTAGTAAGTTGGCTTGTAAGCAACAAACTAAAAAGTAAATTTAAATATTATTCTACTGTTCAACTAAGAAACGGATTAAGCGGAAGAGAGATTGCTGAAAAAATGCTCCACGACAATGGTATTTTTGATGTTAAAATTATTTCTACGCCTGGACAATTAACTGATCATTACAACCCGCTTAATAAAACTGTTAATCTAAGTGAGTCCGTATATGCTGAAAGAAATGCTGCTTCAGCTGCCGTTGCTGCGCATGAGGTTGGTCATGCTGTTCAACATGCACAGGCTTATGAATGGTTAACTATGCGATCTAAACTAGTACCAGCTGTAAATGTTTCTTCTAAATTTTCGCAATGGCTAGTTATTGGAGGTATTTTAATTAGTGCGTTTTCGGGTAATTCTGGAATTGGTTTTACCATCGCCATTGCTGGACTTGCAATGATGGCTGTAGCCACTATTTTTAGTTTTATTACTTTACCAGTTGAATATGATGCAAGTAATAGAGCGTTAGCTTGGTTAAAAACAAATAATATGCTAACCGAAGCTGAACAAGATGGGGCTAAAGATTCTTTAAAATGGGCGGCAAGAACTTATTTAGTTTCTGCACTTGGTTCCTTAGCTATGTTGCTATATTGGGGAATGCAAATATTAGGAAATAGAGATTAATTTTAGAATAAAGCAATAAAAAAAGGATATGATTTCTCATATCCTTTTTTTTTATTTTAAATTTTATTATTCTGCTTCAGGAGCCAACACAAAATCTTCCATAAATTTTGTTGTATAGTTTCCAGCAATATAATCTGGATGATCCATCAACTGTCTATGGAAAGGAATTGTAGTTTTTATTCCTTCTATTACAAATTCATCTAAAGCTCTGCGCATTTTTGCAATTGCCTCTTCTCTAGTTTGAGCTGTAGTAATTAATTTTGCAATCATTGAATCGTAATTTGGTGGAATAGTATATCCAGCATACACGTGCGTATCAACTCTTACCCCGTGACCTCCAGGAACATGTAATGTTTGTATTTTTCCAGGTGAAGGTCTAAAATCTTTATAAGGATCTTCTGCATTAATTCTACATTCTATTGAGTGTAACTTAGGTAAATAGTTTTTACCTGAAATTGGAACACCAGCTGCCACTTTAATTTGTTCATAAATTAAATCGTAGTCAATAACTTGTTCAGTAATTGGATGTTCTACTTGAATACGCGTATTCATTTCCATAAAATAGAAATTTTTATGCTTATCCACTAAAAATTCAACGGTACCTGCGCCTTCATAAGAAATAAATTCAGCCGCTTTTACAGCTGCTTCTCCCATTTTCTTTCTTAATTGAGTTGTCATAAATGGTGAAGGTGCTTCTTCAGTAAGTTTTTGATGACGACGTTGAATTGAGCAATCTCTTTCAGATAAATGACAAGCCTTTCCGTAAGAATCTCCAACAATTTGAATTTCTATATGGCGTGGCTCTTCAATTAATTTTTCCATATACATTCCGTCGTTTCCAAACGAAGCAAAAGCTTCTTTTCTGGCAGAATCCCATAGTTCTCTTAATTTCTCTTTTTTCCAAACGGCACGCATTCCTTTTCCACCACCACCGGCAGTTGCTTTAAGCATTACCGGATAGCCCATTTCATCGGCTAATTTTTCAGCCTCTTCAAATGTATCAAGTAAACCATCAGAACCTGGAATTGTAGGCACACCAGCCGCTTTCATAGTAGCTCTGGCAGAAGCTTTATCTCCCATTTTACTAATCATATCAGCAGTTGCACCAATAAATTTAATATTGTGCTCTTCACAAAGTTTAGAAAATTTAGCATTTTCTGATAAAAATCCGTACCCTGGATGTATAGCATCTGCATTTGTAATTTCTGCAGCTGCTAATATTGATTGCATTTTTAAATACGATTCACTACTTGCAGGTGGTCCTATACAAACCGCTTCGTCGGCAAATCTTACATGTAAACTTTCAGCATCAGCAGTTGAATAAACTGCAACCGTTTTTACACCAATTTCTCTACAAGTTCTTATAACTCGTAGTGCTATTTCGCCTCTATTAGCTATTAATATTTTTTTAAACATAAATTCTTCAATTTTTCAACATTCAACAAACAAATTCTAAAAAATATTTTAGAGTTTGGGAATTGAAAATTGTGATTTTACATTAGGATGGATCTACTAAAAATAATGGTTGACCAAATTCAACTGGTGTACCATCTTCTACTAGTACTTTTATAATTTTCCCTGAAACTTCTGATTCAATTTCATTAAATAGCTTCATTGCTTCAACCATACAAACAACGGTATCTGCACTAATAGTATCTCCTACCTCAACAAAAACTGGTTTGTCTGGAGATGGTTTTCTATAAAAAGTTCCAATTATTGGAGAAGTTATCTCTTTATATTTCGACGTTTCATTAACAACTGGTTCCTGAGCTGTTGGTACTGTAGCAACTTGTGGTTCCCCTTGCGCTACTGGCATTTGAGGAATGTTTAGTGGTGCTTGTTGAACTATTGTAGTCTCTGTTTTTTCAGATCCTGTTTTAATGGTGATTTTAATATCTTCCATTTCTAACTTCACTTCACTTGCGCCAGATTTGGCTACAAATTTTATTAGATTTTGAATATCTCTTAAATCCATATCGTTCGTTTTTAGTTGTTAATTTATTAAGAATTATATGCCCATTTAAGATAGATAGATCCCCATGTGAATCCACCTCCAAATGCAGCAAATATTATATTATCTCCTTTTTTAAGTTGTTTTTCGTAATCTGCTAATAATAACGGTAATGTTGCAGAAGTAGTATTACCATATTTTTGAATGTTCATCATTACTTTTGAACTTTCCATTTCAATTCTATTGGCAGTTGCTTCAATAATTCTTTTATTAGCTTGATGTGCTGCAAGCCAATTTACATCATCTTTAGTTAGGTTATTGCGCTCCAATATTTTAACAGCAACATCTGCCATATTAAAAACTGCATTTTTAAATACTGTTTTCCCATCTTGAAACACAAAATTTTCTCTTTTATCCAATGCTTCCTTTGTTACAGGATACATAGAACCACTAGCTTTTACACGTAAAAATTCTCTACCAGCTCCATCACTTCTCAAATATTCATCTTGTAACCCTAAACCTTCTTCATTTGGTTCAAACAAAACAGCTCCGGCTCCATCACCAAATATAATACATGTTGCTCTGTCTGTATAATCTATCATAGATGAACATTTGTCAGCACCTATTAATAGTACTTTTTTATACCTTCCAGATTCTATATAACTAGATGCAACTGACATGCCATATAAAAAACTTGAACAAGCTGCTTCTAAATCAAATCCAAAAGCATTTACGGCACCAATTTCTGATGCTACATATGCAGCTGTAGCAGCTGCTTGCATATCAGGTGTTGCGGTTGCAACTAATACTAAATCTATTTCTTTTGGATCTAACTTTTTTTTCTCAATTAATTCTTGAGCTGCTTTAATAGCCATAAATGAAGTTCCTTTACCTTCTCCTTTTAGAATTCTTCGTTCCTTAATTCCTGTTCTTGAAGTAATCCATTCATCGTTCGTATCCACCATTTTTTCCAACATTTCATTAGTTAAAATGTCTTCTGGAAGATATTTTCCAACGGCCGTAATTGCTGCAGTAATTTTAGTCATATTATATATCTTTTAACAAAAAGTGACACTCCAAAGTAATGAAATTTATTTCTATTCAATACTTATTTTTGTCATTTTTTGGTTCTATTAGGCTTAAAAAACAAAAAAAACCCTCAAAATGAGAGTTTTTTGCATAATTATCTTAATTAATTATGCTTGTGTTTCAACTGAATCAATAACAATTTGACCTCTGTAATAAAGCTTTCCTTCATGCCAATGAGCTCTGTGATATAAATGAGCTTCACCAGTTGTTGGATCAACAGCTACTTGTGGCGCTACTGCTTTATAATGAGTTCTTCTTTTATCTCTTCTTGTTTTTGATATTTTTCTCTTTGGATGTGCCATTACTCTTATTTTTTTCTATTAGTGTATTCTTTTAATTTATTCCATCTAGGATCAATGTCCTTAATGTCTTGTTCTTCTATTTCTTGGTCTAGATCTTTAATTTCTAATTCTTTTAATTTTTCTAATACGTCAGATTCTAAGGTTCCATCCTTTATACCTGGGTGAATTCTTTTTAAAGGAACATTTAATACAATTGCTTCATATATATATTGAGCAACATTTATTTTAAATTCGGAATGTGGTATAATAAGCAACTCTTCATTCTCATCATTATACTCCTGACCAAATTTAACTATTAAATCTATCTCAGCTTCAATTGGTTGATGAAAAAACTCATTTGTTAAATCACAAGCTACTTCTACCCAACCTGAAAACTGAAAATTTAATTCAAATATTGTTGCTTTCTTTAAAAACGAAATTACAACTTTTACACTTGAATCATTAAACTCATCGTACTTCAAAAAATCAAAGAACTTTTTCTCAATTAAATATTCAAACTTATGATTACCTTCTTTTAAACCTATAAAAGAAATATCAAACTCTTTTAAATCTTTCATTTAGAACTTCAATTTGAGCGTGCAAAGATATAAAATTATAAATAGTATTATAAAATTATTTTTGATAAATTTTATGTTTTTATTTTTGATCAGAAATTTTTAATACGTTTTCTGTCAAACTTTTATATTCTGTTCTTGTTCTAAAAATTTGGATTGCGCTAAAAACGGCCTCTTTAAATGAGTTTATATTAGCCTTATCTTTCCCTGCTAACTCATAAGCTGTTCCGTGATCTGGTGAGGTTCTTATTTTATTTAAACCCGCAGTAAAATTTACACCTCCTCCAAAAGCTAATGTTTTAAATGGCGCCAAACCTTGATCATGGTACATAGCTAAAATGGCATCAAAATTTTTATAATTTTCAGACCCAAAAAAACTATCTGCTGCATACGGACCGTATACAATTTTACCGGTTTTTTGAATTTTAGTAATTGTTGGTCTTATAACTGTGTCGTCTTCGGTTCCAATAACACCATTATCTCCACAATGTGGATTTAAACCTAACAATGCAATTTTAGGCTTAGAAATGGCAAAATCTTCTATTAAAGTTTTATGTAAAATTGCTACTTTCTTTTCTATTAATTCAGCAGTTATAGTTTCAGAGATTTTTGAAACTGGTATATGACCCGTTATTAAACCAATTCTTAACGTATCGGACATTAAAATCATTAAACTTTCACCTTCTAATTGTGACTCTAAATACTCTGTATGCCCAGGAAATTTAAAGTTCTCCGACTGAATGTTATCTTTATTAATTGGAGCTGTAACCAAAACATCGATCTCATTATTACTTAATGATTTTGTAGCGGCTTCCAACGATTTAAATGCGTATTCTCCAGAAAAAGCGGTAGGACTTCCTAAATTAATTTCAATATCTTCTTTCCATAAATTAAGTACATTTAATTTCCCTTCAATTGCTTTATCTACTTCTCTAATTCCATTAATTGGAATATTGGTATTTAAGGTTTTTTGCCATAAGGAAATTAATTTTGTAGAACCAAATATAATAGGTGTACAAAAATCTAACATTCTTTTATCTAAAAATGTTTTTAATATAATTTCTATCCCAATACCATTAAAATCACCAATAGAAATTCCTAATTTTATTTTTTCAAATTTATCCATTAAACAAGTTAATTATTCTTAATTTTGAGACTTCAAAAGTAATCAATTTAATTTACAAAATCATGTTTACAGGTATTATTGAAAGTTTAGGAACTGTTAAAAATTTAGTTAAAGAAGGAGATAATTTACATATTACAATTGAAAGTAATTTTACAAATGAACTAAAAATTGATCAAAGCATTGCTCACAACGGAGTTTGCTTAACAATAGTTAACATAAAAGATAAAGAATATACTGTAACAGCAATTAAAGAAACGCTTGACAAATCTAATTTTAAAGAAGTTAAAATTGGTGACTTAATTAATTTAGAAAGAGCAATGGTACTTGGAGCTCGTTTAGATGGACATATAGTACAAGGACATGTAGATCAGACTGCTACTTGTACTGAAATTAAAGAAGAAAATGGTAGCTGGTTTTTTAGTTTTGAATATGATAGTGCTTTAAACAATATTACTATTGAAAAAGGATCTGTAACTATAAATGGTACTAGTTTAACTGTAGTAAACTCTAAAAAGCATGCTTTTTCGGTGGCAATAATTCCTTATACATATGAAAACACAAATTTTCACACCTTTAAAATTGGAACTATTGTGAATTTAGAATTTGATGTAATTGGAAAATATGTTGCTAGACTTTTAGAAAAATAATTAGTTATTTTTCTTTTCAGATTTATAAATACCGTAAATAACTCCTGAAATAATTAAATAAAGAATACCACCATCAATCGGTAATCCCGGAAGTGGAGCCGGGCCAGATTCTTTGCCTCCATTATTAGGCTGAGGCGGTGTTTTTTGAGCATAACTAGTGGCGCAAAAAAACATTACTAAAAAACTTAACACATAAATGTTAACTTTCTTTCTCATTTGGGGTTGAGGTTAAATTTAAATAATCTTCTGTAAATCAAAAAACTACAATTACAAATATACTTCTTATTTTATAAATTTCAAATACTGAAATAAAATAATGAAAGACAAATATATATTTAAATTTTAATATTCCATTAAATTCACTAGTGCAATTAATAAAATGCACTAAACTGCATATAAATGGGAATATTTTGTCATAAAAAAGCCTTTCAACTAATTGAAAGGCTTTATAAGTTTTAAAAGTGGTCCCACTTGGGCTCGAACCAAGGACCCTCTGATTATGAGTCAGATGCTCTAACCAGCTGAGCTATGGGACCTAAAACTGGGCGCAAAAATAAAACATATTTACTTTATGCGCAATTTTTATGATACAAAAATATTACATTTATTTATTTATCTTAGCTTTAAACTTATAACATGCACAAAATTACTTACTTATTAATTTTTAACCTACTTATTAGTTATTCTGTTTTATCACAAAAAACTGAAAATACTTATAGTTTTACTGACCATATTAGATTTGGAGGTGGATTTAATATAGGGTTAAGCGGCTCTTTTTCTACAATTTCTATTTCACCAAGCGCTATTTATGATTTTTCTAACGAATTTTCTGCTGGTTTAGGATTAACTTACGTGTATTTAAAAAATAAATCGACCTATAATAATACAACTCATTTATATGGTGGAAGTATTTTAGCTTTTTACAAACCAATACAATATATACAATTATCTACAGAATTAGAAGAATTAAAAATTGATCAAAATTATAATACTGCCAATTTTTCTCGATGGCAAACTGCCTTATATATTGGCTTTGAGTATGTAACTGGAAATGTTGCTTTAGGATTAAGATATGATGTTTTATATGATGAGGAAAAAAACATTACTCAACCATCGGCTTTAACACCTGTTTTTAGATTTTACTTTTAAACCAAACTTTTTGAAATTCTCTTTTTATAATTAAAAAAGAAATTTCTCTGATATTCTCTTTTAAATCAACTCCTGTAACAAGTGCTAACTCTTTTTCAGAAACATCAATTCTATATAAAAGGTTTAAATAATCATCATATTGTGTTGTTATTAATTTATAAATTAATTTATTTAGTTGTTCATTTACTTCAGTAATTAATAATTCTGAACCAAACTCGCTATCTATATTCGCTAACTGAAAATCTTTATTTAACTGTTCAATTAATTTAGGTAAATAATGCTCACTTTCAATTTTTTTAAATATTTCTATTTGATTATTGGATGAAAACATTACACGGTTCGTTTCATTAAATTTAATCCAAAATTTTTTAAAACAGCTTTCTTTTCATCTGAAAGAGTTAAAGAATTTAAAATTTCAAATGCTTTATTTGTATAACTTTCTATTTCTTTAATGGTATTTTCATCTATTTTATTATTGATAAAAAGTTCCGTTACTCTTTGTACCTTTTGAGCGTTTCCTTTTTTATCTGAATATAATTTTAACAGTTCTTTTACATCACTTTTATTGGCAATTTCAATACATTTTAAAAATAAAAATGTCTTCTTATTTTCTAAAATGTCTCCTCCTATTTGTTTTCCAAAGGTTTCGGCATTTCCAAAAGTATCTAAATAATCGTCTTGTAATTGAAATGCAATTCCTAAGTTTAAACCAAAGTTGTAAATTTTAGCAGCTTCGGCATCATCAACCTTTGCAATTATTGCGCCCATTTTCATAGCTGCAGCAACCAAAACAGATGTTTTAAAGGTTATCATTTTAATATATTCCGCAATTGTAACATTATTTCTATTTTCAAAATCTATATCTAATTGCTGACCTTCACAAACTTCTAATGCCGTTTTATTAAACACTGTTAATAGCTTTTTGTACATTGTTGGTTCATAATTTTCAAAACATTGATACGCAACAATCATCATAGCATCACCGCTTAATATACCCGTATTTACATTCCATTTTTTATGTACCGTTTCATGTCCTCTTCTCATAGGAGCACTGTCCATAATATCATCATGTATTAGCGTGAAATTATGAAAAACTTCAATGGCCAAAGCAGCATTAAGTGCTTGCTTAGAATTTCCTCCAAAAAGATCGCAAGTAAGCAAGGTTAAAATTGGACGCAACCGTTTTCCACCTAATTGAAGTATATAATGTATAGGTTTATATAAATTTTCAGGTTCTTTAATAGTAATTGAGGAATTTAAATAGTCTAAAAAATTATCTTTATAGGTGTCTACAATATTCATTTCATTATTTTTTTGTAAAAATACAGCTTTCCCTTTTACAATTAAATAGTTGCTTCTTTTTTTTGATTGTTATCAAATTATTAAAACTTAGGAAACTTTTTTTGTTTCTTTAGTTTCCTTGTATATATTTGCACCGTTAATTTAAAATGAAATTAAATTTTATGAAAAAAACTATTTTGCAAAAATCTGGTGAAATATTTTTAAAATTTGGGTTTAAAAGTGTTACTATGGATGACATTGCAAATGAACTTGGTATTTCCAAAAAAACTATTTACAAATACTTTAGCAATAAGGAAGAATTAGTTGATGAGGCTATATCACATATTCATGAGCATATCCATAATTCTGTTTTATGTATTTGCAAAAAAGGCTATAATGCCATTGAAGAAAATTTTGAAATTAAAAATACATTTAAAGACCTGTTTAAAAATACCGATGACTCTCCAATGTATCAGCTTCAAAAATATTACCCTAAAACGTATAACAAATTAATGGCAGATGAATTTTGTATGTTTAAAGAATGTATTTTAAAAAATATTGAAAAAGGAATAAATGAAGGATTGTATCAAAAAAATTTAGAACCCGAATTAATTACAAAATTTTATTTTTCATTAGTTATGGGTGTTCATGACACCAACCTACACAAATACAACAAAAACACTATAAATAACCTAGAATTAAAAGCTTTAGAATATCATATAAGAGCAATTGCAACAAGCAAAGGAATTAAAGTTTTAGAACAACAATTAGAACAAAACGAACATTAAAAAAATGAAAAACTACTTACTAATATTTTATGGAATACTTTTAAGTTTCCAACTAAATGCTCAAGAAAGCATTTCTCTATCGTTGGATCAAGCTATAGATTATGCTTTAAAAAATAGCTACGCTTCTATAAATGCAGCTAGAGATATTGATGCCGCAAAACTTAAAAAATGGGAAACAACTACAATTGGGTTGCCACAAATAAACGCTAGTATAGATTATCAAAATTGGATCAAACAACAAATAACTTTAATAGATTTTGACCTTGATGGAGTAAATGAAGAATACATTTTTACCCAAAAACAAAGCATGAATGCAACTGCTACATTAAATCAATTAATTTTTGATGGCTCTTATTTGGTTGGATTACAATCGGCAAAAACTTACTTAAAAATATCAGAAAATGCAAAAGAAAAAACTGAATTAGGCATAAGAGAAGCTGTTATTAATGCTTATGGAAATGTGCTTTTAACAGAAGAAAGTGTATTAATTTTAGAAAAAAACATTGCAACGCTCCAAAAAAACTTAGATGAAACTATAGAAATATATAAAAATGGATTAGCGGAAGAAGAAAGTGTAGAGCAGTTACAAATTACTTTAGCTTCGGTAAAAACCCAATTATCTAAAACCAAAAACTTAAAGAATATAGCCTACAAAATGCTAAATATTACTTTGGGAATAAACATAAATACCGTACTTGTTTTAACTAATAATTTAAATCAATTAGCAAAAGAAAATTTAAATTTAGGTTTACTTACTAATGATTTAACTGTAGAAAACCATATTGATTATAAAATTGCAAAAAACAATGAAAGAGCAAATGAACTTTTAGTAAAACTAGAGCAAAGTAAAGCGTTACCAACTTTAAGTAGCTTTATTAATTTTGCATATGTAGGATACGGAGAAGAGTTTGATTTTACTAAAAAGGATCAAAAATGGTTCGATTCATCTTTATTGGGCGTTAGTTTAAACATACCAATTTTTAGCAGTTTAGCACGTAGTTCAAGAACACAACAAGCAAAAATTGAATTAGAAAAAGCAAAAACAAACTTAACCGAAACCGAACAAAAATTACAATTACAATTGGCAACTGCCAAAACAGATTATAATTTTAGTATTGAAGAGCTTGAAACATCTAAGCAAAATTTAGCATTGGCTGAACGCATTGAGAAAAAACAGCAAATAAAGTTTTTTGAAGGACTTTCTACAAGCTTTGAACTTACGGAAGCACAAAGACAACTATACACAATGCAACAAAATTATTTACAAAGCATGTTGCAATTAATAGCAAATAAAGCAGCCTTAGATAACGCATTAAATACACCAATTAACAACTAGAAATCAAAAAAAATGAAAAATATATTCCTACTTTTTACAGCAGCCACTCTACTATTTTCATGTGGTGAAGAAATTAAAAAATCATCAATTTCAGATTTAAATTCTGAAAAAAATTCTATTATTAATCAAATTGATAGTTTAAACAAACAATTAAAAATAGTTGAAAACAAACTTTTAAAATTAGACACTACTAAAAAACTACATGTTGTAACTATTTTACCTGTAAAAAAAGAAGTTTTTAAACATTATATAGATATACAAGGTGTTGTTAAAGCAGATAAAAATATTGAAATCCGTCCGGAAATGGGTGGAACTGTAACTGCCATTTACGTTAAAGAAGGACAACAAGTTGCTGCAGGGCAAACATTAATTCAGTTAGATGATGCTGCGGTTAAAAATAGTATAGCAGAGTTAACAACACAATTAAATTTAGCCAAAACTACCTTTGACAGACAAGAACGTTTATGGAATCAAAAAATTGGTTCTGAAATGCAATATTTACAAGCAAAAGCACAAAAAGAAGGTTTAGAAAACAACTTAGCATCTTTAAAAACACAAGTAAGAAAAATGAAAATTATTGCTCCGTTTAGTGGAATAGTTGATGAAATATTCCCAAAAATTGGAGAATTAACTAGTCCAACAGCTGCAACGGTTCGCTTATTAAATTTAAACAATGTATATATTGAAGCGGACGTTACTGAAACGTATTTACCGGTAGTAAAAATTGGCACTGAAACAATTTTAAACTTTCCGTCAATTGGAAAAGAAGTGGAATCTAAAATTACACAAATTGGGAACTATATAAATCCAGATAACAGAAGTTTTAAAGCACGCATTAACATTTCTAACAAAGATAATAGCATTAAACCAAATTTATTGGCCAACTTAAAAATAGTAGATTTTAAGCAAGAAGGATTAGTAATTCCATCAACATTGGTACAAAAAGATCAAAAAGGAAACAATTACGTTTTCACCATAAATACTGCTAATGGAGAAAATATTGTTGACAAAAAATTAATTACAATTTTAAAAGAATATAATAACGAGGTATTTATTTCTGAAGGACTTGAAGCTACAGACACACTTGTAGATAAAGGCGCTAGAATTGTAAAAGCAGGTGATATTGTTAAAATAAACAATTAATTGAATGTAGTAAGGAGAAATGAAGAATTTACATATTTCCTAATACCAAACACCTGATACAAATTAAAAAAACAACATTAAAATGAACAAAGAATTTAAAATATCTACGTGGTCTATTCACAATAAAATGACAGTTTTTGTGATAATTGCCATGATTTTTATAGCAGGTATATTTTCTTATACAAGTATGCCAAGAGAAGCATTTCCAGAAATTGTTGTGCCAGAAATTTATGTTTCCACACCTTATCCTGGAAACTCAGCACTTGATATTGAAAAACTGGTTACCAGACCTTTAGAAAAAGAAATAAACGGAATTTCTGGTGTAGATGAAATTGTTTCAACATCTATTGAAGGATATTCAACAATACAAGTAACATTTGATTTTAGCGTAACACCAACAGAAGCTTTACGAAAAGTAAAAGATAAAGTTGATGCCGCTACTTCCGATAAAGATTTCCCAAAAGATTTACCTGCTGATCCGCACGTACAAGAACTAAATTTTGCCGAATTAATGCCAATTATGAACATTAATTTATCGGGAGATTTTTCTATGGATAAACTAAAAGAATTTGGAGAGTATTTAGAAGAAGAAATAGAAAAAGTTCCTGAAATATCAAAAGTTGAAATACGCGGAATTCAAGATAAAGAAATAGAAATTAGTGTTGATTTGTTTAAAATGGAAACATCGCAAATCAGCTTTAATGATATTGCAATGGCCATTCAAAATGAAAATATCACCGTTTCTGGAGGTGATTTACTTGAAAATGGCATTAGAAGAAATGTTCGTGTAATTGGAGAATTTAAATCGGCAAAAGAAATAGAAAACATTATTGTTAAACAAGAAAACAACAATATTGTTTATTTAAGAGATATTGCAATTGTAAGTTTTAAAGAGCAAGAAAAAGAAAGTTATGCACGTGAATTTTCACAACCTGTTGTAATGCTTGATGTAAAAAAACGCGGAGGAGAAAATTTAATAAATGCCTCAGAACAAATTGATCAAATATTAGCAAAAGCAAAAGAAGAATATTTACCTGCAAATTTAAATGTATCTAAAACAAACGATCAAACTAACGATACTAAAACAATGGTTGCCGACCTTGAAAACAGTATTATTTTAGGAATTATTTTGGTGGTTGTAGTGTTACTATTCTTCCTTGGAATTAGAAATGCGCTTTTTGTAGGTATTGCAATACCGCTTTCTATGTTTATGTCTTTTATACTATTAAGCGCATTGGGTGTTACATTAAATACTATGGTACTTTTCTCACTAGTTATTGCACTAGGAATGTTAGTAGATAATGGTATTGTGGTTGTAGAAAATGTATATAGATTATTAGATGAAGGCTATTCTAAAATAGATGCTGCAAAATATGGTGTTGGTGAAGTTGCTATGCCAATTATTGCTTCTACAGCCACAACGTTAGCAGCTTTTATTCCATTAGCATTTTGGCCAGGAATGATGGGTGAATTTATGCGATATTTACCAATTACATTAATAATTGTATTAAGTTCATCATTATTTGTTGCCCTTTTAATAAACCCAATGTTAACTTCTATTTATATGAAAATAAAAGAAGATGAAGTTAATTTTAAAAAGATTTTAATTTATAGCAGTATCTTATTTACTGTTGGTGTTTTATTTATTATTGGCGGTTTATCCACAGGTAGTAAATTACTAAATGCTTTAGGTTTGCTTTTAGCATTCGCTGGATTATTACGTGTTATAAACACCAAATTTTTAAGTCCGGCAACAGAATGGTTTCAAACAAAATTTTTACCAAAATTAGAAGTTTTCTATGAAAGAACATTAGTATATACATTGCGCGGAAAAAGACCTAGATGGTTCTTTTTTGGAACATTTGGATTATTATTCGTTTCATTTGTTTTATTTGCCATTTTCCCTCCAAAAGTATTATTCTTTCCTGAAACACCTCCAAAACAAGTATATGTTTATTTAGAATACCCTATTGGAACAGATATAAAAGAAACTAATAACCTTTCTATTGAAATTGAAAATAAAATTCAAGAATATTTAAAAAAGTATGAAGTTAATGGTAAAAATCAAATTATAACTTCAGTTATTGGTCAAGTAGGTGAAGGAACAAGTGATCCAAACCAAGGTCAGCAAGGCGGAACAACTCCAAATAAAGCTAGAATCACGGTAGATTTTGTTAAATTTATGGATCGTGGTGATATTGATACTGATGAGGTTTTAATTGAAATAAGAAATTTACTAAAAAACTTTCCGGGCGTAAATATTACTGTTGATAGACCTTCGGATGGCCCACCAACTGGAGCACCAATAAATATTGAAGTTTCTGGTGATGATTATGAAGAATTATTAGCAACTTCAGAAAACATAAAACAATACATTAATGAAGCTAATATTTTAGGAATTGAAGAGCTAAGTTTAGATGTAGAACAAGGAAAACCAGAATTACCATTTATTATTGATCGTCAAAAAGCTAGAAGCTTAAATGTTTCAACCGCTCAAATTGGAGATGCAATAAGAACATCATTATTTGGTAAAGAAGTATCAACCTTTAAAGATGGTGAAGATGATTACCCAATAAACATTCGTTTAATGGATAAATACCGCTACAACAAAGATGCTTTGTTAAATCAAAAAATTACATTTAGAAATGCTAGTAACGGACAAATAGTACAAGTTCCTGTTGCTGCTGTTGCGCAATCTGAAACTTCATCAACATTTAGTGCGGTAAAACGTAAAGAATTAAATAGAGTTATTACAATTTTC
>NZ_JBFHHX010000005.1:0-52098 GCF_041596795.1 Lutibacter sp. | reverse complement strand
GTACCATTCTCAATCATTATTTTAGTTTTTGCCAAACTAAGCGAATCTAAATGTATAAACGGATTTGAAACTGCTTTTACATTAACAAAACACATTAAACTGAACACTACAGAAATAGTTATTTTTTTCATTTTAAAATTTTATGATTTTAATAATGGCTCTAAAACAGTCCAAACATTTTTTGCTAGTATTTTTTGACCTTCAACCGTTGGATGAATACCATCAGCCTGATTTAACTCAGCAATTCCACCTACATCTTTTAATAAAAAAGGAATTAAGTAAAGCTTATTTTTTGTAGCTAATTCAGGAAATATAGTTTTAAACTCTGTAGTATAATCTTCTCCCATATTTGGAGGTAATTGCATTCCGGCCAATATTATTTTAGTTTCCGAATTTTTTTCTAACACAGCATCTATAATGGCTTGTAAATTTTTTCTTGTTTCTGATAAAGGAACGCCACGCAATCCATCATTTGCTCCTAATTCTAAAATAAAAATATCTATTTTTTGATTTAGCACCCAATTTATTCTGTTTTTTCCGCCGGCCGAAGTTTCACCACTTAATCCAGAATTTATAACAGTATATTCTAATTTAAGTGAGTCTATTTTAGTTTGAATAATGGCAGGAAACGCATCATTTACATCATCTAAACCATAACCTGCAGTTAAACTATCGCCAAAAACCAAAATAGTTTTAGTACTGCTATTTTCAGTTTCAACGGTCGCTTTTTCGGTTGTTGCTTCTTGTTTAGAAACATCTGATTTACAAGAAAGTACAATTAACACTAATGAAAAATAACAAAATTTTAAGAAAATCTTTATTCCAATAGTATTCATATTTAAAACCAAATGTTTATTTTTCAAATTCATCATAATTTAGATAGATCATATATTAAATAAGTACTATGACAAAGATATTAAAGATTCATGAACTAGAGAAAACTTATACTAGCGGTTCCAAAAAACTTACTGTACTGTCTAATATTTCTTTTGAAGTAGAAAAGGGTAGTACCTTTTCAATTGTTGGTCCTTCTGGAAGCGGTAAAACTACATTGCTTGGCTTATGTGCAGGTTTAGATTATCCAAGTAGCGGTACAATTGAATTATGCGGAAGTAATTTAGAAATTTTAAATGAAGACGAACGTGCTCAATTACGAAATAAAGAAGTAGGATTTATTTTTCAAAATTTTCAATTATTACCAACATTAACAGCTTTAGAAAACGTAATTGTTCCTTTAGAATTGCAAGGAGATAAAAATGCCGCAAAGGTTGGAATGGAATTATTACAAAAAGTAGGTTTGGCCGATCGTTTTCACCATTATCCATCGCAATTATCTGGTGGTGAGCAACAACGTGTTGCTTTAGCTAGAGCATTTTCTAACAAACCAAGTATTTTATTTGCCGATGAACCTACGGGAAATTTAGATGAAGAAACTGGTGAAAAAGTAATTCAATTACTATTGCAATTAAACAAAGATGCCGGAACAACTTTAGTTATAATAACCCACGATTTAGATTTAGCCAATAGAACGCAACAAATACTGCGTTTAAAAGGAGGTAAAATTATGTCCAATGAAAAAACAATTGCAGGTTAATGAGCAATTTATCTTCAAAAACCTCCGTACAATGGCTGTTTAAAATGGCTTGGCGAGATGGAAAAGCAAGCCTTTCCAGATTAATGTTGTTTATGGCATCTATTATATTAGGAATTGCTGCAGTTGTATCTATTCAACTATTTAGTGAAAATTTAAAACAAAATATTAAAAATCAGAGCAAAGCTTTAATGGGCGCTGATTTTATAATAGATAGCAAACAACTTCCATCAAAAAAGGTTCAAGCAATTATAGATTCTTTAAATGTATTAGCTTCTGAAGTTAATTTTGTTTCTATGGCTGCATTTCCAAAAAATGATGGCACAAAACTAGTTAAAGTACGCGCCATAGAAGGAAATTTTCCATTTTATGGTAGTTTAGATACAGAACCAATTAGTGCTGCTAAAGACTATCAACAATTAGGATCCGCTTTGGTAGATGCTACGTTAATGTTGCAATACAATTTAAAAATAGGAGATTCTATTAAATTAGGAAAACTTACATTTCCAATCTCCGGAATTTTAAAATCTATTCCGGGTAGTACAGCTTTTTCTTCGTCAGTCGCCCCAACTGTTTTAATTCCTTTTAAATTTATTGATGATACTGAATTATTACAGCAAGGTAGTAGAAAAGAATATCAATACTTTTTTAAAGCACCTTCAACTATGGATTTGGAGGAATTAGATAAAAAAATAGATCCTATTTTAGATAATGAAAATGCTGATTTAGATACACATACTAGCACAAGTGAACGCTTGGGTAGAAGGTACGATAACGTAAGTAAGTTTTTAAATTTGGCTGCTTTTATTGCACTTTTACTTGGTTGCATTGGCATTGCCAGCTCTGTACATATTTATATTAAAGAAAAATTAAAAAATGTGGCAGTACTAAAATGTATTGGAGCCACCAGAAAACAAACATTTTTAATTTATTTATTGCAAGTAGTTGGTATTGGGTTTATTGGAGGAGTTTTAGGCGCTACTATTGGTATTGCATTGCAATATGCATTTCCATATTTTTTTCAAGAGTTTTTACCATTTGATGTACAAATCTCTATTACGCTACAACCATTGGTAATGGGAATATCTTTAGGAGTTTTAATGTCGGTATTATTTGCTTTGTTACCCTTGTTAGGTACTTGGTATGTTTCTCCGTTAGAAGTTTTAAGAGGTACCGATGAAAACATAGTAAAACCAAGAAAAGCACGGCTTTTAACTTTAACAGCTATTTTAGTTTTTATATTTCTATTTTCATTTTGGTTACTTAAAGATGCTTTATTTGGCTTGATATTTATGGTTGGTATTTTAATTACTTTTTCCATAATGGCTGGTGTGGCAAGTGTTTTTATGAATGCCATTAAAAAATACTTTCCAACCAATTGGGGATTTACTAGCCGTCAGAGTTTATTAAATTTATTTCGGCCAAATAATCAAACAATGGTGTTAATTTTAGCTATTGGCTTAGGTACTTTTTTAATAAGTACGTTGTATTTTACCAAAGATATTTTACTTGCAAAAACAGCTATTGAAAATAATTCTGAGAATGCCAATGTTATTTTAATGGATGTTCAAAACAATCAAAAAGAAGCTGTTATAAATACGGTTATTCCAAAAGGGTTAAAAATTATAGATAACATTCCAATTGTAACTATGCGATTGCATCAAATTAAAGATGCTTTGGTAAATGATATTAGAAAAGATTCAACTTCAACAATGAATCAATGGATTTTAAACCACGAATTTAGAGTTACTTACAGAGATTCCTTATTAGAATCGGAAGAAATTATTGAAGGAACTTGGTCATCAACAGTAGAGTCAAATAAACCAATTTTAATTTCAATATCCGACAATATTGCCAGAGATGCTGCTTTAGAAATTGGAGATCAATTAATTTTTAATGTTCAAGGAGTTTTAATGAAAACTACTGTAGGAAGTATTAGAAAAGTAGATTGGGGACGAATGCAATTGAATTTTTCGGTATTATTTCCAACAGGTGTTTTAGAAAATGCACCTCAGTTTAACGTTTTAACTACATATGTGCCAAATGAAGAAAGTTCTGCTGACTTACAAAGAGATTTAGTTAAAAAATTTCCAAATATTTCCGTGCTAGATTTACAACAAGTTTACACCATAATTGAAGATATATTAAATAAAATTTCTTGGATTATTAATTTTATGGCTTTCTTTAGTATTTTAACTGGAGTTATTGTTTTAATTGGATCGGTTAGAAACAGTAAATATCAACGAATTAAAGAAAGCGTATTGTTAAGAACCTTAGGTGCAAAAAGTAAACATATTTTACAAATTACAGCCTTAGAATATATGTATTTAGGAATTATTGGTAGTTTAGTTGGAATAGTATTATCACTTATCAGTAGTCAATTATTAGCGGTTTTTTTATTTAAAGAACCGTTTATTCCTTCCTTAATTCCGTTTTTAGTTTTTTTACCAGGAATTACGTTGTTGGTATTAATTATAGGCTTAAGCAATATTAGAAGCGTACTAAAAAGTCCACCATTAGAAGTTTTAAGAAGAGAAGGTTAATTTGGGATTTATAATAGATTTTTTATTAAAATGTATAACGCTGTTCTTTTGTGGAAGAAGCATTTAACAATTGGTTAAATGTTCTTATGGTATTAAAATCACGCGTAATTTCATCAGAAACTGCAATTCCAGAAACACCTGTTTTTAAAATAGCTTCAACATCATTTGTTGTAATATTTCCAAATCCAATAATAGGTGTATTTGTTTTTAACGCTTCCATAATTAACGTATAACCATTTAATCCTAAAGGAATTAAATTACTTTTTTCAGATACTAATTTAAAAGGACTTAAATATATATAATCTACATTTTTACCAATTAATACTTGGCAATCTTGTATGGTATTTGCAGTTCCACCAATCATTTGCCAGGTAAATAAATGTTTTCTGGAAATAGTAGGGCAGACATCTGTTTTTCCTAAATGTACGCCATCTGCTTTAATGGTTTTTGCTATTTTGTAATCATCGTTAATAATTAATCTGGTTTGAAAATGAGCCGTAATTTCTCTAGCTTCTTCAGCACATTTTAAAAATTTTTTATCAGAAATGTTTTTTAAACGTAATTGCACTAATTCTGCTCCAGATGTACAAACTTTTTGAATGTTCTCTAAATGCTCTTTTGGCGTATTTCCTTGAGATATATAATGTAGTTTAGGTATCATTAAATAGGTGTAATAAAATGTGAATTAGTATTTTTTTAAACAGAAACAAGCATAGAACGCTCCATAAAATTAGACTCAAATCGTTTTAAAATTGGATGCATTTTTTCTGCATAAATAACAAACTGACATTTATCTATACTTTGAGTAATTGTCATAAGTGATTCTGTATAAGCAGTTTTTTGAGCTAAAAATTCTGCATCGTCTATACTAAATATCTTTAATTGAGAAGAATTTATACCGTTTAATAAAAATAACTCCCTCATTGTTTTAGGAGTAGAAATAAGAATATCAATTCCTTCAAATATTTCAGATTTTAACGTATCAATATGAACTTTTTCATCTCCAAAATAAACACGTAATGATGTATGTTTTGTAAAGGTTAAAAAGGTATTATATAATTCCGATGCTCTTTCATTATTTTCTACTAAAACCATAGCTCTTGGAACATTTCCAACTTCTTCACATTTTAATTTTTGTAAAGTTGTAAGTATTAAAGTTGTTGTTTTTCCACTATCTTTTGAAGCCAAACAATATACATTAGATCCGCTTTTTATTACAGGAATACTAGCAATTTGAAAAGGAGTAGGAGTTGTAATTTCTAGAGATTCTAACTTTTCTTTTATATTGGAATGTAATTTTTTAAAAGGCATTGAATTAACAGTTTTACTATTTTTTATTAAAGGTGCAAAGGTACAATTAAATTAACGGAAATTTATTTGTGTTAAAAACTATTGTTTTGTTAGAGTGAAAAAGGAGGGAAGTATACTATTTTAAAGGAAAAACAACCTTAAAAAAGATTGCTTTTAATTGCAACAACTACTAACTTTACAGCTAATTTTACTTTAAAAAAAAACATTAAAAAACTAAATTTTTGCACTACAAAATTAAATAATAATGAACAATTTTGATAAAATACATTCCGTAAAAAACAAGTTTACTAAAAGCAATCCTAATTTATTAAAAGCCATGTTTGGTACTACAGATGTAATTCCACTATGGATTGCTGATATGGATTTTGAAGTTGCAAAACCAATACAAAAAGCCTTACAAGAATTGGTTTCACGTAATATATATTCGTATGAATTTGATACGGATAGTGTTTTTAAAGTTATTTCTGATTGGAATTTTAAACGTCACCAATTAAAATTAAACCCAAAATCATTTATACAAGTACTTGGAGTGTTAACAGGAATAGGTGTTTTAATTAGAGAATTAACTGAAAAAGGTGATAATATAATGGTACAAACGCCTGTATATCATCAATTTTTTAAAATTATAGAATCTGCTGGGAGAAAAGTAGTTTGCAATAAATTAAAAGTTGTAAACGGTCATTATAAAATGGATTTTGAAGCTGTAAAAAATCAAATTAAAACATTAAATATTAAAGTAATTTTACTTTGCAACCCACACAATCCAGTTGGTAGAGTATGGACTAAAAAAGAATTACAAGAGTTAGTTGATATTGCAAACGAACATAATGTTACTATTATTAGTGATGAAATTCATTCGGAAATTGTATACTCAAAATCAAAATTTAACAGTATAACTTCCTTAATAAATAGTGAAAATCATATTACAGTTATTGGATCTCCGGCAAAAACATTTGGCTTGCAAAGTATTTCTAATGGATATTTATATATTCCAAATAAAGAAATGCATGAAAAAGTTAAAAGTACGGTAGAATCTTTGTATATAAATCACGGAACTATACTTACTACAAACGCAACAATAGCAGCATATTCAGAAGGAGAGGAGTGGTTAAAGGATTTATTGGTTTACCTTGAAAATACAGTTAATTGGATAGTTAATTTTCTTGAAAAAGAATTACCAGAAGTTACCATGTGTAAACCCGAAGGCACTTACCAAATTTGGTTAGATTTTAGTAAGTTAAATTTATCGGAAACAGCTCTAAAATATTTAATTATGAAACAAGCAAAATTAGGTTTAGCTCCTGGAGATTGGTTTAAAGCAAGTGGACCGCAATTTATGAGAATGAATATAGCAACCCCATTAGCAAAAATTCAACAAAGTTTTTATCAATTAAAAGAAGCTATTGATAGTGGTTTAGATAGTGCTTTTAATGAAGCTGAAAACAGTAATAATTTTAAGCCTTTTTAGTTTTTTATATAATTTAAAAAATTACCAAGCCTCTACAATTAATGCTGGGCTATCTATTGAATATAAATTTTGATTGAAATTTCCGTATAAATTACAATTAATAAAACCTGCATTTTTTAGTAAAACCGAAAGTTCCTTTTTTAAAATTGGTACTAATAAAATACTGTTTTCAATTATTTGTTGGGTAGATTTTACCGTTAACCGTGTATTAAACTCAATTTTATTTTCAGATTTTTGATAATGATAATTTCGTTCAAAAATAATTTCATCGTTTTCAATAAGTGGTAATTGCTTTATATTTTGCGAAAGAATTTTATCATAATTTACTATTTGTAGCAATAATTTCCCGTCTTTTTTAAGAACTCTTTTTGATTGCTTTAAAAAATCAGCTATTTCATCTAAAGAATTTAAATGAACTAAAGTATTTCCAAAACATACAATTCCGTCAATAGTATTTTTACCTATAAAAGAGTTTAACTCAAGCATACTATTTTGTTGAAAATGAGCAGGTTTTAATTTCTCTTTATTTTCTTTTAAAGCTGTTTTTATCATTTCTGCATCCATATCAATTCCAAGTACGCTGTTATAATATTTAATTAACTCAAAAGAAAGCGTTCCAATACCACAGCCAATATCAATAAGTTTAGCGTAATTTTCAGGTATTTTTGATTTGATAAAATCTATTTGTTGAATATTGATTTTAAAAATATGATGATAATACATTGCTATTTGCTGGTAAAAACTCATAATAGATAGTTATTTAAAATTTAAAGATACCTTTTACATTTTTTAAAAACTACTATTAATTTTTATATTACAATTTCACTTTTTTCTTGAACAACTAAAAAGCCCCAATCAGCAATTGATTGAATAACAGGTATTAATGTTTTACCTAAATCTGTTAGCGAATACTCAACTTTTAAAGGTGGTTTTGAAGCATATACCTTTCTTTTAATTATTCCATCTTCTTCCAAAGTCTTTAATTGCAGGCTTAAAGTTCTTTCAGTAACAGAAGGCATTTCTTTTCTCAATTCGTTATATCTAAGGGTTCCATCAATCAAATGATATAATATAACTGTCTTCCATTTTCCCCCAATAACACCCATAGTTAAACTTGCACAACATGGGTACTCTTTCCCATTAAATTTATACATAACAAAACTGTTAAAAATTATAATATTCTTATATTCCGAAGGGCAAAGATATACTACTATATTTAATTATACAACTATACTTTTTATAGTAAAATAATAATTATTTATATAGCTGTATTACAGGTTTTTAAATATTTTTTTTTATACTATCATTTTTGACCGTTATTGTGTAATTGAATTACTATACATACTTTTGTCACTATAAAAATGATAGTTAAATAAATTGAATAGAAATTATGAATACACCAAACATAGCAAGAGAAGACATTTTAAACGCATTTCAATTTAGACATGCGACTAAAGAATTTGATGCTTCAAAAACAATTTCCAATGAGGATATTAATTTTATCCTTAAAACAGCTAATTTATCTCCAAGTTCGTTCGGTTTTGAACCTTGGCATTTTATTGTAGTTCAAAATAAAGAATTACGCGAATTATTAAAGCCAGTTGCTTGGGGAGCTCCTTTAAAATTAGATACTGCAAGTCATTTTGTTTTAGGGTTAAGTATGAAGGCTCCAATGGTAAAACATAATTCAGAGTACATTATGCATATGATGAAAGATGTAAAACAATTTCCAGCAGATGTGATTGAGGTGTATTCTAAATTTTATAGAGAATTTCAAGAACGTGATTTTAATTTAGATACAGATAAAAAATTATTCGATTGGTCATCAAAACAAACCTATATAACATTAGGAAATATGATGACTTCTGCGGCATTAATAGGTATTGATAGCTGTCCAATTGAAGGGTTTCATCAAGAAAAAGCAGAGGAGTTGTTAAAAGAAAAATTTGGTGTAGATACCAATAAATATGGTTTATCTTTTATGGTTGCTTTTGGATACAGAAAAACAGATCCTGAATTTGGGAAATCAAGAAGAAACTTTGAAGATATTGTTACTTTTATGTAATTTAAAAAATTTTTTAAATATTATAACAAATGCTAAATATCCTAAAGAAATACAAAGTGTTTCGGATATTTAGCATAATTTGTAATTATAACAATCATATAAAATTAGAACTTTATAAGATGTAATTACTTTTAACATAATTAATCACGTGCATTTTTATTTGATAAATAGGAGTTCTCGAATCTCCTAAAGTCGATTTGTCTAACGATATAGACCTAAAGGCACTATATCTACAATTATGTTTAAATAGTTTGAAATACAGCTATACAGCAATTCGCCAGCGCGCCATCATTCTTAATTATTGCTTCAGCCACTGGCTAAACCAACAATATAAAATGTATTATAATTTACATTATGTTAAATAGAATATTTAATTAATCAAAAATCATATGCTTCCTTCCTTTTTAATAATAATAGTCGTCATACTCCTTTTGTTATGTACAATGGTTGTTTTTATATCTTCTACTAGTTTAGTATTTTCTATTTCTAAAATTAATTGCAATACTTCTTTAGTTAATAAAAACCTCGTTGAACCATCAGGTAATTTGTAATTTCCATGAGAAACATACTCTACATCATTTTTAATTCCAAAATTTGAAGCCATTCTTATAAATAAACTTCCGTTAGGTTTTAAAACTCTAAGCAATTCGCTATACATTTTTAAAAATTCATTTTCATCTTTGGCAAAATGTAATACAGCATTACAAATTATATGATTAAACGTATTAGCATTAAAAGGAATTTTATCTATAGTACATTGGATAAAATTATCTTTTTGCTTAGGATACAATTCTTTACAATTATTTAAAGCTTCACTTTCAATATCAACTCCAAATACTTTAATATCAGTATTGTAAAACCACTTTAAATTTCTTCCGGATCCACATCCTGCATCTAATATTATATCTTCTTTTTGGTAGCTACCTTTTAAAATTTGATCTAAAATATAAATATCAATCTTATCTATATTTTCTTTTAATGTTTTCAAATTCATAAAACTGTTTTTAGAGTCTGCAAATTACAAAAATTGATAGCATAATTTTTTTAACCCTTCAATTATAGTTTTCAAATTCAACAATTACTGTACATTTGCCAAAATGTTAAAAAAAATACCATCTCAATTTGAATTTATTGCCTTAATGGCTTCTTTAATGTCTATTGTAGCCTTGGCAATAGATGCTTTACTACCTGCATTAAATTTTATTGGTTTTTCTATTGGAACTACTCAATCTGCTGATCATCAACTTTTAATAACAATGATTTTTTTAGGTTTAGGTATTGGACCTTTATTATTTGGACCTATTTCTGATACTTTTGGACGTAAACCTATTGTATATTTAGGATTTACTATTTTTATACTAGCCAGTTTTATTTGTGTTCATGCTACAAATTTAGAAGTTATGATAGCAGGAAGAATTCTTCAGGGAATTGGACTTTCTGCTCCAAGAACTATAAGCATTGCTATGGTTAGAGATACTTTTAGCGGCGATTATATGGCTCGAATTATGTCGTTTATAACCGTTGTTTTCCTTTTAGTTCCTATTGTTGCACCTGCTATGGGACAATTTGTTTTAAACCATTATAATTGGCAAGCTATATTTTATATTCAACTGATATTTAGTATATTAATATCTTTTTGGTTTTGGAAACGACAACCAGAAACCCTTGCAAAAGAACATAGGGTAAAATTTTCAAAATATGTTTTTGTAAATGGTTTAAAAGAAATTTATAAATCTAAAGAAACCATTGGATTTACCATAATTTCAGGGTTTATTACAGGGTCTTTTATGGTTTATTTAAGTACTTCACAACATGTTTTTCAAGAACAATACAATTTGCAAAATGAGTTTCCATACATTTTTGCTGGTTTAGCTGTTGCTATTGGAACTTCTACTTTTTTAAACGGAACACTTGTTTTAAAATTTGGGATGGAAAAATTAGTAACAATTGCGCTTTTTACCTTTTTTAGTGTATCTTTTTTATATGTACTATTATTTTTTGGTTCCACAAATCCACCAATTACATTTTTATTGATTTTCTTCTTTCTTCAATTTATTTCAATCGGATTTTTATTTGGAAATTTAAGAGCATTGGCAATGCAACCAATTGGACATATTGCTGGAATTGGAGCTGCAATTACAGGTTTTATTTCTACTATGATGGCGGTTCCAATTAGTACATTTATTGGAAAATATACTGCAAACACTGCACTCCCACTTTTTATCGGATTTACAATTTGTAGTTTTTTATCTATACTAATACTCAGTTATTTAAAAATACTTAAAAGAAGAAAAATGAAATATTCTGCTATAAAAAAATAGCATAACCACTACTCTATTTATAGCAAATTTTGTAAATTTAAAATACAATTAATTTTATTTTAAAATGAAAAAGTCCTTTAACGAAATAATAAATCAAAAAGTACCAGTATTGGTTGATTTTTATGCAGATTGGTGTGGTCCTTGTAAAAATATGGCGCCTATTTTAAAACAATTAAAATCGGAATTAAAAGATGGTGTGAGTATTATAAAAATAAATGTAGATACCAATCAAACATTAGCTGCAAAATACCAAGTTCAAGGAGTACCAACCTTTATGGTTTTTAAAAATGGACAGCAAACTTGGCGACAATCTGGAATGCAAACCGTAAGTCAGTTAAAACAAGCTATTTTATAAAATTTACAAAGATTCAGAATCGTAAATTTGTACTTTATCCCATAAATTAGAGCATTCGGCTATAAATAATTTATGTGCTGAATCTATTTGATAGTTATTATGCTCCTCTAAATTCTTAAAATTAATTGTTAAACAATACGTATAACTTGTATCTACAACAGCACGATTTATACTTGAAGGAATGCCAAAATACGCATTTTTTGTAAATTTAGAAGTACTTAAAAGTGTTCGCATAGAATTCTCAAAAATAGCTCTACTTTTTTCATCTAAAGGATTTTTCAACCAAAAAAACACCATGTGTTGAATGCTTTTTTCTGATTTATTTTCTGCACGTATCATAATTATTTTTTACACTTTATTATTATTCTATACTATTGATATTTAATTCAGTAAGAGTGTTCTCTTCAAATATTACTTTAAGTTCAATTGGATTGCAACAAACCTCGCAATCTTCAACATAGGTTTGACTTTTTATAGAAGAATCCAACAACATAGAAATTTGTTCCCAACAATATGGACATTGAAAAAAATGTTCTTCCATAGAATTAATTAATCAAAATTAATAAGGCTCCAACTGCGGTTGCCACAAAAATTAACTTTCTATACAATTGATTATTAATTCTTTTTAAAACACTTACTCCTGCATAAAAACCTATAACAATTCCAGGAATCATTAATAAATTTAAGCTTAAAGTGCTCCACGTAACCGTTTTCCATACAAAAATATGAAATGGTAATTTAAAAACATTTATTATAAAAAATAACCAAGCAGCTGTACCTATAAATTCATTTTTTGGTAAGCGCATTGCTAAAAAATAAATATCAGAAAAAGAACCAGCTAAATTACCAATCATTGATGAAATTCCAGACAATAATCCTGTTCCGCTTGAAAATGCCCAATGGCTAGGAATATCATTTGCTTTCTTTTTCTCCATATAAATCATAACAGCTACTGCTATTAAAATAAAAACAGCCATTACTTGTTTAAACAATTCTTCTGAAATATCATTACCAACCCAAACACCAATTAAAACACCTAAAAACATAGTTGGCAATAATTTTTTTAAATAATGCCATTGTGTATCTCTGTGGTAATAAATTACAGCAAATAAATCTGCCAAAACCATTAAAGGAATTAACACTCCTGTAGAAGCTTTTCCTCCAAAAACAAATGCCATTAATAATACAATTAATACTCCCAGTCCCTTTACTCCTGCTTTTCCAACGCCTAAAAGTATGGCTGCTAAAAAAGCCATTAAAAAGCTAAATAAGGATAATTGGTATGGTTCTAATAAATGTGTTAAAGACTGCAATATGCTATAATTTTTGAAGTGTTCAAAGGTACTTAATATTGATTTAATAAAACAAAAAAAGGCTAGTTAAAAAATAGCTAACCTTGTCATTCTAATTTATTTCAGAGTCTCATTAACAAATTAATAATTAATATGAGAACCTGAATAAAGTTCAAGTTGACGAAAATTTAACTTTTTAACTAGCCTTTTTTTATAAAATTCTTTAAAAAGAATTAATTTCCAGTTTCGTTTTTAGCATCTTCCTTCATTTTTTCATTAGGAATAATTGCTAAATTAACTCTACGGTTTTTTGCTCTACCTTCTGGCGTTGAATTATCTGCAACTGGTTGCTCTTCTCCGTACCAATTAGTAGTAAATCTGCTTGCTGCTAAACCTTTACTTGTAAAAAAATTAGTTACAGATTCTGCTCTATTTTTAGAAAGTGTCATATTATATGCATCTGCTCCAGAACTATCTGTATGTCCTACAACCAAAACATTTGTATCAGGATATTCTTTTAAAATATTTGCTAATTTTGTAAGTAATGCATCTGAAGCTGAATTAATATTGTATTTATTAGTTTCAAAAAACACTCCACTATTTTCATCAAACGTTACCACAATTCCATCATCAATTCTTTCTACAGTTGCACCAGGAATTTCTTCTTCTATTTGTTGTGCTTGTTTATCCATTTTTTTACCAATTAAAACCCCTGCAGTTCCACCTACAACACCACCAATAACAGCACCTAATTCTCCGCCGCTACCTTTTTTTCCTGTATTATTTCCAATAATAGCACCCAAAATAGCACCTCCAGCAGCACCAATTACAGCACCTTTTTGAGAGTTGTTTGCATTTTGCGTAGCGCTACAAGCCCCTAAATTTATTAGTACAGTTAACGATAAAATACTAATTGTAATTTTTTTTATTATAGTTTTCATTATTCAATAGTTTTAGTAAAATTCATAGTAATTATAAAAGGGTTTCCGTTTACGTTTAATGTTTGCACCCAAGTCATATTTGTATCTGATAATTGAGCTAGTTCCAATCTAAATCCTTTATTATCTTCAGATTTATTTTTTTCATTGGTTGGTTTTAGTAAAAAATCATACAAACCAGTTGCTGGATCAATTTCTTGAATGGTAAAAATAAAATTACGTTCACCTTCATTACAATTTGCTCCATTAATTATATATGTTCCAGTATTGTTGTTTGGTATAAATTTCCAGGAACTACCCTCAAAGCATTCTTTAGTAGCATCATTTAATAAGGATATATTATATGTGCCAACCTTGTTATGTGTAACGGAGTTTAAAACCCACTCCCCTTTAATAACTTTTTTTGATGTTCTAACTGTTTTACTAGTTCCGCAAGAAATTACAGACGCTATCAGTAAAACTGCTACAATTAATTTTTTCATAAGTATTCTGTTTTTAATTTTTTTTTTGATGTGTTTATTACATTTTAACACAAAGCAAATTTATAAATAAAACTGATTAGAAATATTAAAATAATAGAACTTTTTTAATGTTTTATTTGAATAAATTATGAATTAAACTCCATATTTTACAACTATATTTGCCTCATGAAAATTGAAATTCTTTTTGAAGATACATATATTATTGTAATTAATAAACCAAATAATGTTTTAATACACAATTCTTATTATGCCCGCAATATAAAAGATGCTACTTTGTTGGAACTTTTAGAAGAACAACTAAATATGCCTTTTTATCCTGTGCATAGATTAGATAGAAAAACATCAGGCGTATTGGTTTTGGCAAAACAGAAAGAAAACGTTGCTATTTTTCAAGCGTTGTTTAACTCTAATGAAATAAAAAAAATATATTTAGGAGTTGTTAGAGGTTTTTTTACTGAAACTCTTTTAATTGATTCTCCTGTAAAAAATGCAGATACAAAAGTATATAAAAACGCAGAAACGTTATGCGAACCGTTAAATACAGCTTTATGTAATATAGCTGTGCATCCGTATGAAAATTCTAGGTATAGTTTGGTAAAATTAACGCCGTCTACAGGAAGAATGCATCAACTGCGTATTCATATGAATAAAATTAGCCATCCAATTGTTGGTGATTATAAATATGGCGACAGGTTTCATAATAGAATGTTTGAAACTGAATTTTCTTGTGCCAACCTTTTTTTACACGCACATTGCTTAGCGTTTAAGCACCCGTTTACATCTGAAAATATTGAAATTTCTGCCACTTTACCAAACGACTGGAAATTAATTATGGAAAAATTTAGTTGGAAAATATAAAATACAAACCGCTTTCAAGTTTAAACTTATTGTTTAACAAAATTAATTTAAGAACTACATAATGTAGGTTTTAGCTTTTTTAATTGTCACGTCCACAATGTATGGCTAAAACTTTTATCTAAATAATTTGTTTTTAAAATTTAAACTTAAAAACGGTAAGTACTCTTATTTAAAAAAACCGTTTTCAAATTTATGTTCTACATATTTTACTACTTCAAAATTTTACGAATCCAACTTTTACTAACCAAATAAATCTCACCCCAATAATTAATTTGACTTATTAATTGAATTTTTAATTCCCAATATCTTCTTGTTTTTAGTTATAACGGGTATTAAATTAGTTAAAATTTCAAAGAACCTAAAATTTGAAAACGGTTGAATATTTAAATTCATTTGCTAATGAGGAAGTAACTTTTGTTGTTTTTCCTTTTTCATAATTTGCAAAACTAATTTAAACACTTGTTCTTTTATATACTTAAAGTTTTGAATATAATTGTCTAATTCTAATTTTAATTCAGTATGTTTTTTTCTAAAGTCATCTTCTTTTTTCATATAAATGTTTTCCATTAGCAATGCTAAATTCATTTTATGATCTTTAATATCTAACAATAACTTTGCGCCCAATTTTCCTTCGTGTTCTATACCATTTAAAAACAACTTAGCAGTTTTAAAATTTTCCATTTCACACAAACTAATAATATGTTCTGATAACATTTCCTTTAAAAAATCTTGTTCAATTTTTATAAATTCAATTTCAGAAATCCATTTGGTTGTTTTTTGATGTAATTCTTCTATACCTGCTTTTAAATAAGGTGTTCTTTGTCTTGTTGAATTAAGCGTTTTCATATTATTTTATTTTTATTTTTTAAAGAACCCAAGAGAATTTTGCATCTTCTTGGGTTCCATAAAAGAAGATTAATTTATTTCAATCACTTTTTTGTGTTCTTCATTTTTTAAAACATCCAATTTTTCTAAATGAATTTTTAAAACACCATTTTCATACTTAGCATCAATCTTCTTTGTGAAATCAATTACTTTTGGTAATGTAAATGAGCGTTTAAATGAATTGTAATAAAACTCTTTACGTGAATAATCTTTTTCTTTTTCTTCCTTTAAATTTTTGTTTTCAGCTGAAATTGTTATAATCTCATCTTTAATGGTCACTTCAAAATCTTTTTTTGAAAAACCTGGTGCAGCTACTTCAATCTCGAAGTCTTTTTTGTTTTCCTTTACATTTATTGCAGGTACCCAGTTATTACTTAAAACTAAATCCTCGTTAAATAAACTATCTGTATCCAATATTTCAGGAAACATAGCATCGAACATAGGAAAACGTCGGTTAAATCTTATTAGTGACATAATAAATATATTTAGTTTCAGTTTAGTAGGTCTAAAGTACTACCAGAATTCAAAAATTACAATGATTGAAATCAATACAAAAAATGATTGTTGTCAATTATTACATTTTTTTACTGTACTTTTTTAAGCAATTTAGTATCTAAAATAGTAATAGTTTTAGAGGTGAATTTTACCAGTTTTTCCTCTTTAAAATCGTGCAGTGTTCTTGCTAAAGTTTCTTTAGCTATACCAATATAATCAGCCAAATCGCTTCTGCTAATACTTATTTCTTTTTTGGCATTTAAATTTAAGTCCTTATGTAAATTAAGTAATACTTCTGCCGTTTTTTTACGAACAGAACCATACGCAAACAATAACATTTTATCTTTATAAGAAACGTTTTTACTAACCATAAAATCGATAAATTCAAATAACATATTATGGTTGTTATTTATAATTGCTGAAATTTCATCATAAGTTATTTTATACAATTCTGTATTTATAATAGCTTTTGAATATTCTGCATGTGGTTGACGAGCAATAAATGAAGCATATCCAAAGTATTGATTTTCAGAATAAAACCCTGTAATTAGCTCTTTACTAAATTCATTAATTTTATAGGTTTTAACGCTTCCTTTTTTTATAAAAAATATATGATTGCTTTTATTTCCTTGGCAATAAATGGTTTCTCCTTTTTTGTATTTAAATAGTTGTTTATGACTTAAAAACTGATCTAAATCTTTAATATTTATGGCAGACGTTGTTTCAGATTGATTTAACAGTGGTTTATTTTTGGTTGTTTTTGATTTATTATCAAAAGCTTCTACCCTTTTTAAACGTGTTTCTAGCGCTCTTAATAATTCAGATTCTTCAAAAGGTTTGTTTATATAATCATCTGCTCCTAATTCCATTCCTTTTCTTAAATCTTGATGATGTGTTTTTGCAGATAAAAAAATAAACGGAATTTGATCTAGTTCTGGTATTTTAGAAATAATTTGCAAAACACCATAACCATCTAGTTCGGGCATTAAAATATCACATACAATTATATCTGGTAAAAAAGATTTTGCCAATGAAATACCCAACTTACCATTTTCAGCAGTTTTAACTTTATAGTTTGCTAGTTCTAAAATTTCAGAGGTGTTTTCTCTTACAATTCTATCATCTTCAATTAAAAGTACCTTTTTAGCCATGATTATTATTCATTTTTGGTAATTGAACTTTAAAAATTGTTCCTTTATTTTCAACACTTTCAAATGAAATTGTACCATTTAAATTTTGCACATATCCTTTTACAATGTTTAAACCAATTCCTGTTCCGGGATAGTACAAAGCATTTTTAGCTCTAAAAAACCGGTTAAAAATTAAGTTTTGTTCACTTATAGGAATTCCTATTCCGTGATCTTCAATTGTAAAATAAATATTTCTTTTATTAGTTAATACACAAACCTTTATTGTTTCTTTTTCATTAGAATATTTAATGGCGTTATAAATTAAATTTTTAAGAATAATTGTAATTATTTTATTGTCATGATAAATTTCACAATCCTGCTCATTTTCAAAAATTAATTGCTGTTTTTTCTTTAAAAAAGGTTTTGTGTTTGCTGAAATATTTTTTATTAAATCACTCAATTTAAAATTAGATAAACTTAAGTTTATTTCACCAGCCTCAATGTTTTCAAGTGTTAACAAGTCATCTAACATGTGGTTTAAATGACTTATCATAGATTTTATTTTCTTTAAATGCTCATTTCGCTTTTCAACATTATCTAAATCGCTATACTTTGCCATCAATTCTGTTGAACTTAAAATTGCCGCTAATGGCGTTTTAAATTCGTGCGATGCTAATGCTATAAATTTGGTTTTTAAAAAATTTAATTCCTTTTCTTTACTAAGTGATTTTCTTAATTTTTGAACAACACTTTCCAGTTCTATATTTCGTAATTTAACTTCTTCTTCTAATTGAACATTTAAAGATTGAATTTTAATTTCTTTCTTTTTTCTTCTTGTAATATCTGTTAATAACAGTTTAAAGTAGTTGTTTCCTTCATAAGAAATTTTACCAAAACTAGCTTCAACAATTAATTTTGCACCGCTTTTTTTAACTCCAGTTAATTCTACCAGCGATTTAAATTTTTTCTTTTCTGGATTTTGCTGAAAATTTTTAAAAACACTACAATCTTTAAATAATGTACAAACTTTTAAGTTTTGAAGTTCATAAGTAGAATATTCAAAATAAATAGAAATTGGCGTATTTGCTATAACAATTTCGCCAAAATCATTAAATACCAAAATACCTGCTTGCATAGAATCGAAGCAAACTTTGTAAAATCCAATTTTTTCTTTTAATTCCATAGCTTTAACAATTTAAGTTAAAGTTAAAGGTTAAAGGATTCTTATAGTATGATAAAAATCAAATAGTTCAAAAAAATTAAAATTTCAACAAACTTATAATACTTGAATGTAACCGATTTTTTGGCAGATAATTATTTTCTAAGTTTTTTGCAAATGGAATTGGAGTTTCCAAACTACCTAAGCGCATTACAGGAGCATCTAAATAGTTAAAACATTTCTCTGATATAAGCGCAGCAATATCTGAACCAATACCGCCAAATAAAGTATCTTCATGCAAAACCAATACTCTTCCTGTTTTTTTGGTAGATTCAATTATTGTAGTTTCATCTAAAGGTTGTAAGGTTCTTAAATCTATAATATCCGCCGAAAACTGATACTTTTCAACAACTTCAATTGCCCAATGAACGCCAGCTCCGTAGGTTATTAGTGTAAAATCATTTCCTTCTTTAATAACGGATGCTTTCCCTAAAGGAATTGTGTAATACTCTTCTGGAACCTCTTGATATATAGAACGATATAATGCTTTGTGTTCAAAAAATAATACCGGATTTGGATCTTCAATAGCTGTTGCCAGTAAACCTTTTGCATCATATGGAAAAGCAGGATACACAACTTTTAAACCTGGAGTTTTTGTAAACCAAGCTTCATTTGTTTGGCTATGAAAAGGTCCTGCGCCTACTCCAGCACCACAAGGCATTCTTAATACAATATCAGAATTTTGTCCCCATCTGTAATAGGATTTTGCCAACAAATTAATTACCGGATTAAAACCTGACGAAACAAAATCAGAAAACTGTAATTCCACAACAGATTTAATTCCGTTGATAGAAAGTCCAAAAGCAGTTTCTATAATAGACGATTCGCAAATTGGTGTATTTCTAACTCTATTTTTACCAAACTGCTCTAAAAACCCTTCAGTAATTTTAAAAACACCACCATATTCTGCAATATCTTGTCCCATAATAATTAAATTATTATAGCGCTCCATACTTTGCTTTAACCCTTGAGAAATAGCATCTACAAACCGTATATTTAAAGGTTTAGATGAACTTACAATTTCTTTAAAATTAAACTTTTTATAAACATCATTTAATTCATTTTCAATAGAAGATTCTATCGGATCTTCATCAAAAGCTAGTTCTAAATTTTCTTGTATTTCAAACAATATTTCTTCCTTCATAGAAACTTCCATTTCTGGCGTAAGTATATTGTTTATCATTAAAAAATGTTGAAAATTATCTATAGGATCTCTTTGTGCCCAGTTTTCAATTAACTCATTTGGAACATACTTAGTACCACTAGCCTCTTCATGTCCGCGCATTCTAAAGGTTTTAAATTCTAATAATATTGGACGTGGATTTTCACGAACACTTTCAGCAATTTCTGTAACTTTAGAATAGACTTCTAAAATGTTATTCCCATCAATTATGTAGCTTTCCATTCCATATCCAATTCCTTTATCGGCAATATTTTCGCATTTAAATTGCTCTTTTACAGGAGTAGACAAACCGTAACCATTGTTCTCAATACAAAATAACACAGGTAAATTCCAAACCGAAGCTACGTTTAATGCTTCATGAAAATCTCCTTCACTTGTTCCGCCTTCACCAGAAAAAACAGCACAAACTTTTGGTTGATTTTTTAACAAATCGGCTAATGAAATTCCATTTGCAATACCTAATTGCGGTCCTAAATGCGAAATCATTCCAATTATTTTATAATCCTGAGTTCCAAAATGAAAAGAACGATCTCTGCCCTTTGTAAATCCACTTGCTTTTCCTTGCCACTGTGCAAAAAGCCTGAATAATGGCACATTTCTTTCGGTAAAAACACCTAAATTTCTGTGCATTGGCAAAATATATTCATCAAAGCTTAATGCTTTTGTAACACCTACAGCAATGGCTTCTTGTCCAATTCCTGAAAACCATTTTGAAATTTTTCCCTGGCGTAATAAAATGAGCATTTTTTCCTCAATTAAACGAGGTTTTAACATTGATTTATACAAATCTAATAATTGGGAATTTGAATAATCTCCAATTGAATAAACAAGTTTAGTTACTGAGCCTAAGTGTGTTCTCATTAGTAGTTATAGTTACTTATCAAATTTACACTTTTGTGGTAAAAAAAAATACCTTATCATAAAAAATGATAAGGTATTTATAAATATTTGTATATAAGTATTTAAAGCTCTCTAAAAATAGAATGCATTAAACGTGTTTTATCATTTATACTTTCTTCTAAAGAAATCATTGTTTCAGTTCTTGAAACACCATCTATATCATCAATTTCAAAAATAATTTCTTTTGCATGAGTTGTGTCTTTTGCTCTAATTTTACAGAAAACATTAAACTTTCCTGCAGTAATATACGCAACAGTTATGTTTGGTATTTTCTTTAAATCGTTCACAACTTGCATTGTTTTTGATGTTTTATCTAAGTAAATACCCACATGAGAAATAAAAGAATAACCCATTTTTTCATAATCTAATGTAAGGGTTGAACCTTTAATAATACCTTCATCTTCCATTTTCTTAACGCGCACATGAATAGTTCCGGCTGATACAACTAAACTTTTTGCGATATCTGTAAAAGGGGTTCTTGCATTTTCTATAAGAATATCTAGAATTTGATGATCAATCTCATCTAACATAAATTTTTTCATACTTTGTTATTGTTAAATATAAAATATTTAGCAAAAATATTAAAAAAATCGGATAATTAAACAAAATATTTACGAATTTGATAATTTTAATTCATCAAATTTTAAATTTTCCGCATTTACAACGTTATCGCTATAGTATTTAGATAAGTCTGAAATTTGTTCAATAGCTTCGTATCTTTCTAATTTTCCGTTAATTACTTTAAACTTATACTGAATTCCTATATCTCTTTTTACGGTTTCATTATTTTCAATAATTTCTATGTTTTTATAAATTTTATCTAAAAACATTTTATTGTTATTAGGAATTTTAAAGTAAGGTTCATAATTATTATATGCCTTATCTGTTGCAATAAAATAGATTCCTTGCAAAAGAGCATAGAAATTGAATTTACGTGTTATTTCCCTTTCGTAATCGTTTTTATAATGGCCTGCTTCAATTAAAACGGTGTTGTAACCTAACTTTTGAAAGTTATCACCGGTAGCCGTTGGATAAAATTCATCTGTATATCTACCAACGCAATTAGGTATTATTTGCTGCAACAAAGCATTCATTGCTACTATAACGCTCATTGTTTCGGTTCTTCCTTTGGTAATTGTTCGTTCTAAGTCTTCAGATGGCGCTAAAAACGATATTGTTGCTGGGTTTCCAGTTCCATCAACATTAAATATTGAGCGTTGATCGTGTAAATTAAAGCAAAATTTAGGCTTAAATTTGTCCAAATGCTTGCGCAATAGCTTGCTTTCAACCGCTTTTTTATCAACAGCATCTCTGTTTAAATCAATATCATTGGCATTTTCTCTTGTAAATTTAATGGCTCCATCTGGATTTAACATTACAATAAATTGTAGCGTACAAGAGTCTAAAATAGTAGTTGAGATGGTTTCAAACTCCGCTGTTGGATATTCAAAAAAGTTAAATAAGTCGAATAATGCTTTTGTTCCTGTACTTTCGTTACCATGCATTTGCGACCATGTTAACACTTTAATAGCTCCAGTTCCTATAAATATTTTATAAATAGGAATATTATTTTCTGAATAACCAATTATTTCCTTTTTAAATTTTGAAGATAATTTATTTATAAATGGTTCTATATCTTCAAATAAAATTCTACGTCCTTTTAATTCCGATTCAAAATTGATTTTATACCAATTATCTAACTGTTTGCTATTTATTAAATTCATTCTCTGTTTTTATCTGGTTACAAATGTAAATATAAGATAGTTTACAATTGTAACAAGTCTTTTTTCACACTCTTTTTACAAATGTAATTGTAATTTTAATTCATAAATTCTACTAAAACAACTGAATATTTAAGTGTATAGATATATTTTATGTAAATATTGTATAGTACTGTTATTTAATACTTTATATACATTCATATAAAGTTGAAATATAGGTATATTGAGGGTTTTAAAATCTTTTTTATGGCACTTTATTGATTAATTCACTGGAAATGATTACATTTGTGACAAGGAATTAAATTACATTTGTAAACAATGGTAAATGTTGAAAAATTTGCGGAACGATTGAATAAAGTGATGGATTATTATGAATTATCTGCTGCTCAATTTTCTGAAAAAATTGATGTACAACGCTCAAGTATATCTCATATCCTATCGGGGCGAAATAAACCTAGTTTAGATTTTGTTCTTAAAATATTAAAAGAATTTCCTGAAGTAGAATTATACTGGCTTTTAAATGGTATTGGTAATTTTCCAAAAATTAAAAATCAAACATTTAAACCTACTCCAACACTATTTTCTGAAGAGGAAGAAAAAACACAAGAACCAATTGAAATAGTGAATGAAAAAATTGCATCTGATAATTATTCTAAAAATGAAGAGATTGATAGAATTGTAATTTTTTATAAAAACGGAACTTTTAAAAATTATAAACCAGGTTAATATGTTTGTTTAAAAAATTAAATACCATTGCTTAGGTATTAATTAATTTGAAGAGTTAAATTTTACTTTATAATAAATTCTGTTTTTAAAAATGAAAAAATACTGATATAATTAAATTGCATTCTAAAAATAATTACCAGATTTTTTAACATAAAAAAAAGGCTTCTAATTTATATTAGAAGCCTTTTTTATTATTTAAGAATATAACTACTCAATAAGTTTAGCCATTCCTGTTTTTAATATTAAAATAAGTTCGTCTTTATTTTTGTTAGAAGATAACAATTGCTTTTGTACCATTTGATTTAGCATATTAACAGCCATTTTATCAAAATTATACTTTTTATATTGTAATCCTAATTTCACAAAATCATTAGTTAAATTACTAATAGCTTCTTTGTTGTCACTTTCTGCAATCCATTTAAAAGCCTCACCATATAATGATTGAGTTCTGGCATCTTGTGATAAAAACATTCCCTTTAACACATGATTTGCAATAAATGGCAAGTTGCTTTTATCTTTTTCATTGATGTAAATAGTTGTAATAGCATCTGATAAACTTTCTTTTGTATCTTTATCTAAAGATTTTAATTTATTTAAAGCACTTGTTTTATCTAACTGATACAACGAGATTAATGAGCTTCCTGTAATTGCAAATGAAGGATTGTTTATTCCTTTTTCAAATAAAGGTTTATAAATAGGATCTAATAATTTTCCTAAAACCTTTAAAGCTGCAGCTTGTACCAAAGTGCTGTTATCTTTTTGAGCTAAATTTTCTATTTTTAAAATGGCATCTTTTTTATTGTATTTTTGAAACAAGTCAATGTTTTCTAAAGCTATTACTCTAATTTCATAATACGGATCATTTAAGGCTTTTAAAACCGTTTCATAAGCTTCTTTTGTAGATTGCTCTTTTACAATCTCTTCTAAAGCTAATCTTCTATCTAAATAATGCGGCGCGTTATTAAACTGATAGATATAATTATCTATTGTTTTTTTATCAGAAATCTCTGCTAAAAGTACGTGTTTTGCATCAACATTAATTAGTTCAGGTAGTTTTGTAAAAGGAAATGTAAATGAATTTTGCTCGCTATCTACCCAAACATTATAGCTGTTTTTTCCGGTAGTTTCATAAACATCAATTGTTATAGGAAATTTAAATACTTTTCCTGGTTGGTGAATGTTTACGGTAACTTTTTTGTTAATGGTGTTTACATCATAAGTAACATTCATTTTTATATGTCCATTACCATAATACCATTGATTAAAAAACCAATTTAAATCTTTACCACTCACTTTTTCCATAGCTAAACGAAGATCTTGTGCCTCTGCTGTTCCAAATTTATGCTCGGTTAAATAAGTATTCATTCCCTGAAAAAATGCATCATCACCTAAAATATCTCGTAACATATGAAGAATAGCATTTCCTTTATGGTAACTTACCGTATCAAACATATCTTCTCTATCATGATAATAAAAACGAACTAAATTTTTGTCTTCACTTTCACTTTGTAAATACGTTTGTACATCTTCATACATATGTGCTGCAGCTCTATCTTTACCGTATTTATGCTCAAACCATAAATAAACACTATAGGTTGCAAAAGATTCATTTACTGTTAAATTAGCCCAACTTTCTGTAGTTACTAAATCTCCAAACCAATGATGAAATAACTCATGAGCAATGGTTCCTTCCCATTCATTATTATCAATTAACTGTCCTTTTCTTTGTTGCGCATCTTCTGCATGAATTACTGCCGTTGTATTTTCCATAGCTCCACTTACATAATCGCGCACAACCATTTGACTGTATTTATCCCAAGGATATTCAATACCTGTTAAATCAGAGAAAAAAGTTAACATTTCTGGCGTTTTGCCAAAAATATCTTTCGCTACATTTTCATATTCTTTCTCTACATAATAATCTACAGGAATATTTTTCCAACTATCTTTTACAACACTAAACTCTCCAACACCCATAAAAACTAAATATGGCGCATGTTTCTGATCCATTTTCCAATAATCAGTTCGTGTTCCGTTAGCATTGTTGGTTTGACTTTTTAAGGTTCCGTTAGAGAGTGTTACAAACTTATTTGGAACAGTCATGTAAATTTCTTGAGTAGTTTTTTGATTTGGCGAATCTATTGTTGGAAACCAACAACTATTAGATTCTGTTTCTCCTTGTGTCCAAATTTGCGTTGGTTTATTTGGATCTTCCTCTTTTGGATCTATAAAATACAACCCTTTTGCTTCCGTAATATTAGCGCTACCCTTTTGAGTAACTTCTTCTGGTTTTGCAATGTATTTTATGTACACAAGATATTGTTCTCCTTTTTTATACGTTTTCCCTAAATCTATAGTAATTTCGTTATCAGAATAATTAAAGCTTGCCTTTACATTATTCACCTTAACCTCTTTAACTTCAAATGATTTTGCGTCTAAAACAACTTTGTTTGTTGGGTAAAAATATGGCTCTAAAGTTATCCACGCTTCTCCATTTAATTGGCTTTTTTGAAAGTTAAAATCAACCTTTAATTTTGTATGAACTAAACTGTTAATTTTTTCTCGTTCAGCTTGATAAATTTTATTTTGAGCTGTTATTTGTAAGGTCAATAATAAAATTAATGCTATTATTATTTTTTTCATGTTATACTATTAAATTTAAAGGTTCAAAAATAACATATTTATTGCTTTTTGAAGTTAATAGATAGTTAAAAAGCCACACTTTACAGTATGGCTTTTATATTATTTTTGTTATACTACAATTTTAATTGATGCTTTTCATCAATCCCTCTAGTTGTTGTAACTGATTGGAATTTCCATCTAGTTTAATTTGCTGAGAAATTTTTAAAATATCAGCTGGATTCATGTTTTCTCCAATAACTCTTACCAATGCAAAACCTTTAGTATTATCTGCTCCAAATATTACAACTTCATCAATTGCTTCTTCATCTCCTAAATAATTAATACTTACATTTCCTTTTCCTCCATTCATTCGCATTAATTGCTTGTATTTTGGATTTTTTAAAATTTGTTTTACTTTTTCTTTTTCCGATGCAAACAGTTCTTTATTTAAATCGGTTAATTGCAATGCTAAAAAATTTACTTTTTTAATTGTTTTTAATGTATTTGTTACTTCTTCAGAAACTTCTTCTTCTTTTAATTGTAAAATACTTGAAGGTAAATCAATTGAAATAAATTCATTATTCTCCTTACTATCTACATAATACTGTTGTAATGATGGACTGGAGTTGCAGCTAAAAGTGGCAATTGCAATTAAAAATAACCCTATACTTTTAAAAAATATTTTCATTTTAATGCCTTTTTAATTGTTTTCCACTGTTTGGAATATATCCTTCTGTTAATTTTGCAATTTTATTCAAATCAATATCTCCGGTTAAAGATAAAATTACAGATTCTTGGTTTGCTCTATTTGTCATATCACTTACAAACATTAATAATTCGCTAACGTGATCATCATCTTTTCCTGGTTTAACGTAAATTTTAACATTGGCATCTTTATCTTTTACACGCATTAATTCTATCAGTTTTGAAGATTTTAAATATCCATTTACTACATCGTTCATTTGTTTAGCAATAGATGTACTTTCTGTAGTGTAAACTTTTAAATTATTTAATCCTTTTACCATATCCATATAATCTTTGGCTTCCGGACTATTTCCACCAAATTTACTTGCCATTTTAAAAGCTTCCTTAGTTACTACAACTGTAGTAACATCATTCATTTCTTCAAATTTATCAAAAACAGAGGTTTGTGCATAATTTGAAATTGAAAAGGCTACAATTGCTATTCCTATTATTATTTTTTTCATTTTTTACTTATTTAGGTTGTTTAAATACTTTGTTTTTTGTGGTTTCGAACTGTTGTAAATGTGTTACTGCAACAGTTCCTTTGTTTAAATTAACTGAAAGTAATTCTAAAGCCATTTGTGTTTCGGCCATAATTTTTTCAGCTTTTCGCTCTTGGTTTTTTTGATATCCAATGTAAACACTTACTAGTAAAACTATTGATGCGGCTACAGATAACCATTTCCAATTCGTTTTCTTAGTTTTTAATTGAATGGTTTTTGTAAATCGTTCATTTTTACTAGTTGATAAATATCCGAATAGTGTTTCATATTCTTTTAAATGTGGCGCTACATTACCTTTTAAAAAATAGTTTTTCAACTCTTTTTCTTCTGCAATGGTAGTTTCTGCATTTAAATATTTTTCCAACAACTTTTCTATGTTAGCTAATTCCATAATTATGTTGCTTTGTTAATTGTTCTCTTATTGTTTTTCTTGCTCTTGATAGTGAAACTCTTACTGCTGTTGGATTTATTTGTAGCATTTCTGCTATTTCCTCAAACTCGTATTCTTCAATATCTCTTAATTGTATTATAATTTTTTGTTGCTCTGGTAAGTTCTCAATCAATTTTTGAACCAAACTTACACTATCATTTAATTCTACTTGTGTTTGTAAAGGTGTTCCGTTTTCTTGATAATTACTATGCACCAATTTTAAATTACTAGCTTGTTTAGATTTTAACCTGTCAAAACAATAATTTTTTGTCATAGTCATAGCAAATGCTTCAACACTATTGTAATCTTTTAACTTAGTTCTGTTTTTCCAAAGTTTAAAATATAGCTCTTGTGTAGCATCTTCTGCTTCTTCGGTAGAAACTAACAACCGTTTTGCCAAGCGAAATACCTTATCTTTAAAAGGCATTACAGTTTTTAAAAAATCTGACTGCTTCATTTTTTAAGTTTGGATTTACTTTTTTAAGTCGATTACACAATTATGACGAATAACATTCGTTTTTGTAACAATAACATTAAAAAAATGTAATAATAATTAATATATTGCGACATATAACATAAAATTAAAATAATTCACATGAAAAAAGTTAGTTTAAAACTATCATTATTTGTATCTCTTTTATTTATTATTGGGTGTACTAAAAGTAATGATTCCCCTACAATAACAACAAGCATTGATTATTCTGAAATTGAAATTCAGGATTTTATTTGGGAAGCAATGAATAGTTATTACTTATGGAAAGATAATATTGCAAATTTAGCAGATTCTAAAGATGATTATACAAATAGTTATTATACTTATTTATCATCGTATCCAGATCCTGAAGAATTTTTTGAAAGTTTAATTTATAATAGATCTTCTGTAGATAAATGGTCTTGGATTGTTGATGATTATGTTGCGTTAGAAAATTCATTTGATGGAATTAGCACTAGTAATGGTGTAGAATATAGATTATCTTATGAGTCTGGCAGTGATTACAATATTTTAGGCTACGTACGTTATATTTTACCAAATTCTGATGCTTCTACAAAAGATGTAAAAAGAGGTTATGTATTTAATGCTATTGACGGCGTGCAATTAACAATAGACAATTACAGTACTTTACTTGCTCAAGACACTTATACTATGAATTTTGCTGATTTAAACAGTGGAAACCCAATTTCTAACGGAAAATCTGTATCATTAACAAAAAGCGAATATCAAGAAAATCCTGTTTATATTACAAAAACATTAGAAGTTGGTGGAAAAAAAATAGGTTATTTAATGTATAATGCGTTTACAAGTTCTTTTGATAAGGAGTTAAACGATGCTTTTGCACAATTAAAAGCTGAAGGAGCAACAGAATTAGTACTAGATTTACGCTATAACAGTGGTGGTTCTGTGCAAACATCTGTTTATTTAGCAAGTATGATTACTGGTCAGTTTAATGGTCAATTATTTGCAAAAGAAAAATGGAATACAGAATTACAAAGTTGGTTTGAAACAAATCATCCAGATTGGGTTGAAAACAATTTTACAAATACATTAGTTGTAACCGATGATTCTGATGTTTCAGTAGAATACCCAATAAATAGTTTAAATTTAACTAAAGTATATGTAATTACTACAGGAAGCTCCGCATCAGCTAGCGAGTTAATTATCAATGGCTTAAACCCTTATATTGATGTGGTAACTGTTGGAACAACAACATCAGGAAAATATACCGGATCAATTACATTATATGATTCTGATACTTTTGGAAGAAGTGGAAGTAATTTAAATGCTAATCATACTTGGGCATTACAGCCAATTGTTTTAGAAACTGTAAATAAATTAGGAGTAAATGATAAAGATGGTTTTGATCCAACAATAGAAATTATTGAGTATGTTTCTGATTTTCAAGAGTTAGGACTAGAAACAGAGCCTTTATTAGCCAAAGCAATTGAGCAAATTTCTCCAAGTGGAAAAGCGGCAACAAGTAAGAAACCTTCTATTTTCCTAAATGATTTTAAAGAATATACAGGAGAATCAAAATATAATACTGGAATGCATATTGATAAAAAACTTCCAGATGGTTTATTAAATAGATTTAATTAATAAAGAACTTATTTAAAAAGAAAAACCCGTAAATTTAAATTTACGGGTTTTTCTTTTATTGTATGTAAGCAATTAAATTTTCTTAACTCTAACAGCATTTAAACCTTTTAAACCTTTTTCAAGATCATATGTTACCTTGTCGTTTTCTTTAATTTCTTCTAATAATCCGCTAACGTGAACAAAATATTTTTCCTGTGTATTTAAATCTAAAATAAATCCGAATCCTTTTGAAGTATCAAAAAATGAAACTTTACCTTCTTTTGGTAATTCTGGTTCTTCTTCTCTATCCTCTTTTTTAGGAATTCCAATTTCTATACTTGCCGCATCAACCTTTATTTTTCTTGAAGGATCTGGCGGTGTATCTGTTAACTGTCCAAATTCATCTACATATACAAACTCGCTCTCCTGACCACTAGCTTTGCGCTCCTCTTTTTTAAGAAGTTTATCTTGTTTCTTCTTTAAACGTTTTTTTTCTCTTTCTTTTTTACCAAAGGTTTCTTGTGATCCAGCCATTAATGTTTTTAAATGTTTTAAATGAATTTATATTTATGTTTTACTACTAATACTATTAATAGTGTTGTATTTGATTAATAATATTAAAAAAATTTGAATTGCACAAATATAAAACTAAGTTTTGACATTTTGAAATGTATTTTCACATAAAAATAATTTTTATATTTTAATATAACTTTTAGAGCAATTTATCAAAATTTGTAAGTTGCTAATTTTCAGAGAATTTATTAACTTCAAAAAATTAATCAAATCTTTATATTATGTCCAATTTATCAAAGTCTAAACCAAAATTATCATTTTGGATAGTTAGCAGTATTGCATTATTATGGAATCTTTTAGGTGTTTTTGCTTATTTAAGACAAGCTTATTTAACAGATGAAGCTAAAGCAATGCTTCCAGAAAGTGAACAAGCTTATTATAATAACCTACCAATGTGGGTTACTGCAGCTTTTGCAATTGCTGTTTTTGCTGGCACTTTAGGCTGTTTAGGATTGTTGTTAAGAAAAAAATGGGCAAATCCAATATTTATATTATCATTTATAACCGTTATAGCACAATCTGTTTACACATTTTTTATTCAAAAGTTTATTGTAATTAGTATAAATAATGCTATAATGCCACTTTTAGTTATAGTTATAGCTGCATTTTTGGTATGGTTTTCAAAAAATGCATTAAAAAAACAACTACTTTATTAATAAACAATACTTAAAATATATAACCTGAATATAGTATTCAGGTTTTTTTATGTTTAAAATTTCCAAAAACAAATGTAACTTTTATACTTTTGATTATTATGAAACAACTTTTAATTATTGGATTTGTTTGGCCAGAACCAACTTCAACTGCTGCAGGAAGTAGAATGTTACAACTTATAAATATTTTTATTGAAGCAAAATATACCATTACTTTTGTTAGCACAGCAGCAAAAAACAATCAATCTTATAATCTTGATAATTTAGGAATTAAATCGATAAATATTGAATTAAACAATTCAAACTTTGATAAACTATTACTTGAAATAAATCCATCTATTGTTTTATTTGATAGATATTTAACTGAAGAACAGTTTGGATGGAGAGTTGATGATTTTTGTCCAAATGCAATTAAAATTTTGGATACAGAAGATTTACACTTTTTAAGATATGCACGCCAATTAGCAATAAAAAAGAACACCAATAATTTAGAAAAATATTTAATAAATGATATTACTTTAAGAGAAATTGCAAGTATTTATAGATGCGATTTAACCTTAATTATTTCTAAATATGAAGAAAAATTACTGCTTGAAAAATTTAATATTAATGCAGCTATTTTAATTTATCTTCCATTTTTAATAGATACCAATGATTTTTTTATAAATATAAAAAGTCCTTCTTTTACTGAAAGAAAAAATTTTATGACTATTGGAAATTTTAAACATGAACCTAATTACCAAGCAGTTATTAATTTAAAAAACAATATTTGGCCATTAATAAAAGCCAAAATTCCATCAGCAGAAATGCACGTTTATGGCTCTTATGTAACAGAAAAAGTATTGCAATTACAAAATAAAAAGGATGGTTTTTATATAAAAGGATGGATTGAGAGCGCTAAAACGGCTTTTGAAAATAGTAGAGTTTGCTTAGCTCCTATTCAATTTGGAGCTGGATTAAAAGGAAAATTATTCGATGCTATGGTTTTTGGTACACCAAGTGTAACAACCTCTATTGGAGCAGAAAGTATGCACAATAACTTGCCTTGGAATGGTTTTATTGAAGATTCTAATAAAATATTTGCTGAAAAAGCTATAGAATTATACACTAATGAAGGTGTTTGGAAAGAATCACAACAACACGGTTACACAATTTTAAAAGCTTGTTATTCAAAAGAAAAATACTCAAAAGAATTTCTATCATATATAAAAAGAATAGAATTAAACTTTCAATTACATAGAACTAACAATTTTATGGGAACTATGTTAAAACATCATACCTTAAAAAGCACAAAATTTATGTCTAAATGGATTGAAGAAAAAAATAAAAAATAGTTATACTTCTTTAACCTTTAAAATTTGTAAAATTTCAGATGGAATTCTAACTGGTTTCATTAAAACTTTATCTAACAAACACCAAATGGTTTTTGCTTTGGCTAAAAGCTCATCATTTCTTCTAATTTCAACAAATCTTTCAGATTTTACACCATACGAAGATCCTACCCACGTTTTCACTAAAATAGTTTCATTTATAAAAGCAGGTTGAAAATAATCAATCTCGTGCCTTAATACAACCCAAACATATTTCTCATCAATTTTAGAATTACTTAGCTCTTTCCAGTGCTTATTTGCCGCTAATTGAACCCAATTTAAATAATTTATATTATTTACATGGTTTAAATCATCTATTTCACTTGCCTTTACTTCAAGTTTAAATTCATAAGTTAAATCACTCATATTCTAATTTTTACTTCTAAAAAAATTTATAAATGGAACAAAATAAAACGACTAATAAATCCTAAAATTTCTATCAACATATTATAAACAAAAATTAATTGGATTTTTTAAATATAAAATATAAATTTACAATACCTAAAAAGTTCAAGAACCTTAAATTTTTTAAGTATAATTTTAATTATATTAAAAAAATATTACAGTCGTAATTCTTGTATATTAAAAAAATTATCGTGGGGACGACAGTTTTTTCCAAGTTTGCGACTGTTTTTTTGAAAAATATAAAAACAGTTGTGTGGTAGAATCTTATACTTCAGTTGTGGGGACGACACTCTTATGATTTTTTCACAACTGTTTTATATTTTTTAACCACAGCTTTTTACAATTCCGAACAATATTTATCAGTATTTATTTTTTTTGATGATTTATTTTTAAAATTGAAATGTGGCATAAGTGTGTTAATATAATAACGTTTTACATTATTTGCCTTTTTAATATCAAGTTGATTCTGAACTTTTTCTTGCAGTAAAAACATAATCCTTAATTTTAATTTCTTAATAAATATTAATCCTTTAATTATCATAATTAGCTAATCTTAAAGCAATTAAAATTTCAAAATAATTAAAACCATATTTTAGTATAGATTTTAACTTGTTAACTACAAAACCAAAATACATTATACCTTTCACCTTTTCAAAACACATCTATTGCATTTCTATACTTGAATGTAATGTATTTTCATTTTCTAATTGCTCAAAATATATTCCATCATCTTCTGATGTACAAGAGTTTAAAAAAACAGCACTAACTACTATGATAATTATGGATAATTTTAAAAATTTCATTTATTTAACGTTTTATTTTTTATTTAAACTGTTAAAATGCAGCCACAATAGTATCTTCTTAACCATTGTGGGGACGGTGTGTTTGATACAAATACTGTGGCTGATTTTAAAATACGTGTAACTTCAATAAACATATACATTTTTACAAATGCACTGTAAATTAAAGTTTTAAATGATGTGATAAATGATTGTGATAAGTAGAAACGATAAATTACATTTCTAATTTGAGATGTTACTTTTAAATTATTTAAAATAAATAATCTCATAATTTTTCGGGGTTTTGGCAGTTGTTTGGGGTTGACTTATTCTTACACTAATTAATTTTTTAATAAAAGAGGTAGAAACAAAGTTCTTACTAACCATCTAACTTTTTAAAGCATTTTCGGATCACTTTATAAAGTATGTGACTACAGTGTGACTACCTCTTAAGTAGTTAATTTACTTTTTCATGTTTTTTTTCATTCTTACTATTCTTACTAATATTTTCCCTATTTATTAAACTCATTTGGGGTTTACAATAAACTTAATAAATAGGAATCTCTGGGGTGATTTATTTACTTCTAATTTTCTCTAATAATAAATTAAATGTTTTTATTTCAGTTTCGGATAAATTAGCTACTACTCTATTTTCAAACTCTGTTTGAATGCCATCTATTTCCGATAACAAGGCTAAACCTTTGTCTGTTATAGTTATATCTACTTTCCTTCTATTTTCTTCATTTTGAACCCTTGAAATTAATTTTTTTAATCTCAATTTTTCAACCAAGCGTGTAGTATTACTGTTTTTACTAACCATTTGTTCTGATAAGGTTAATAAATCTGTAGGTTCGCCATTTAATTCTCTCAAAGAACGTAACACTTGATATTGTTGAATAGATAAAGAATATTGTTTTAGATGTTCTGAGTAGCTTTCAGTCATCCAGTTACCTGTTTGTAATATGTTATCAATTGTATAACCAGGTAAGTTTAACTTATCCTTTTTTTCATATTTATTCAACTTCAGGGGGACAACAATTTTCTATACATTTATTGTATAGACATCAAATGTATATACAATTATAATATTAAACAAGTTTTTTTGTTAAAATTTTAACATATTTTCTAAAAAAAATTAGCAAAGAAAGTTTTTACATTGATTATAACACTATGCAGTAAAATGTGTAAAAAACAAAATCCCTAATAAAATAAAGGGGTTCCACATTTTTATAACAGCTGAAGTTTTACGATTCCTGATAATTATCATATTTTTAAATATTATTGAAAATATGATATTATTTTCAATGTTTTTACTTAAAAACATATCAAAATCACAAATTTATGTAATATTTTAGGTTATTAAATTTGTTAAAAGTTGAGATTTCTTCCTCTTCCCTTCCCTTTTCCGTTTCCATTTCCGTTTCCAAAACCTCCATTTTGATGCATTGAATTAAATTGAGATTGAAACCAAACTGGTTTTTCAATTTCATTATCAAAAATATATTCTGCAATTTCTATAACATCATCTTTTTTAAAATTCATTTGAGGCATTACTTTAAAACTTGTTACCGCACCCCTCATTAAAGCATTCTCATGGGTTGGATTTAAAACCCAATTTGTAAAAGCTTCAACAAATTCTGGTTTTGCAGAATAAGTCATTAAATATCTTCTTTTTACTGCTGCCATTGGAGGTGCAATTATTTCATCGTGAGATTTTGATGTTACAGAATGACAAGCGTAACAATTTTGTTTCATTAAAATTAATCCTTCTTCTGTAGTATTATTGTGCGCAACTTCTAATTCTGTTGACTTTACTTCTTTTTTTTCATTAGTACAGCTACTAAATAAAAGTATAAACATTACTAAACTAATTTGTAAAAATTTCATTTGGCATTTTTTTAATTATATTGTTTAATAGAGAAATTATATTTAAAGGTATTAAAATTATATTTTTCATTATAGAAAATGTAATCATCAATGGTTAATTTTCCTTTTTTTCTTAAAAATAATAAATCTCCAATTCTATAACTATTAATTTTTATTGTAAAATTTTAAAACTAATCTGTTACTACATTTGACTATTTTATTTACAAATGGTTTAATTTTTAAATTGTAACAAAAGTTTCCGCATTTTATTTTGAAATTTAGACAAAAAAAAAACTCTCAAATTTAATTTGAGAGCTCTTCACTTTTTGATTGTATTATTTTCTATTTAAAAGAAATTTTACGCATACGTAAACTTTGTGGCGTTACTTCTAAATATTCGTCATCTTTAATATATTCCATACATTCTTCTAAAGAGAAATCTGTTTTTGGTGCAATTTTAACACCATCATCAGTACCAGAAGCACGAACGTTTGTTAATTTTTTACCTTTAATAAGGTTTACAGCCATATCTTCTTGTTTGTTGTTTTCTCCAACAACTTGACCTGCATAAATTTCTTGGTTAGGGTCTATAAAAAACTTACCTCTATCTTGTAATTTATCTATTGAATACGCTGTAGCTTTTCCGGTTTCAGAAGAAATAATAGCACCATTATTTGATGTAGTAATTTCACCTTTAAAAGCATCAAAACCTCTTAATCTGTGGTTAATAATAGCTTCACCTTGAGTTGCCGTTAATATTTTATTACGTAAACCAATTAAACCACGTGATGGAATATCGAACTCTAAATGCTGTAAGTCGCCTTTTGGCTCCATTACTAATAAATCTCCTTTTCTTAAGGTAACTAAGTTAATAGCTTTACTTGCAGACTCTTCTGGAACATTAATTACTAATGTTTCATAAGGTTCACATTTAACGCCATCAATTTCTTTTATAATTACTTTTGGTCTTCCTACTTGTAATTCGTACCCTTCTCTTCTCATTGTTTCAATAAGAACTGATAAATGTAAAATTCCACGTCCAAAAACGTTAAATTTATCTTCACTATCGGTTTCTTCAACTCTTAAAGCTAAATTCTTTTCAATTTCTTTAAATAATCTATCTCTTAAGTGTCTAGAAGTTACATATTTACCTTCTTTTCCGTAGAATGGAGAATTGTTAATAGTAAACAACATACTCATTGTAGGTTCATCTACTTTTAATCTTGGTAATGCTTCTGGGTTTTCTACATCTGCAATAGTATCTCCAATATCAAAACCTTCAATTCCTGTAATTGCACAAATATCACCACTTCTTACTTTTTCAGCTCTATCTTTTCCTAAACCTTCAAAAGTATGTAATTCTTTAATACGCACTTTTTTAGTTGATCCATCTGCTTTACAAAGCATGTAATCTTTACCTTCCATTAAATCGCCTCTAAATACACGTCCAATGGCAATTCTACCCACAAATGATGTAAAATCTAGCGATGTAATTTGCATTTGAGGAGTTCCTTCAAAATATGGAGCTTCTGGAATGTATTTAATAATAGCATCTAATAAAGGAACAATATTATCTGTTTCTTCTTTCCAATCATCGTTCATCCAACCATTTTTAGCAGAGCCATAAATAGTTTTAAACTCTAATTGTTCTTCGGTTGCATCTAAAGCAAACATTAAGTCGAAAACTTTTTCGTGTACAATATCTGGTGTACAGTTAGGTTTATCAACTTTATTAACTACTACAATTGGAGTTAAACCAAGTTCTAACGCTTTACCAAGTACAAAACGAGTTTGTGGCATTGGACCTTCAAAAGCATCTACCAACAATAAAACACCATCGGCCATTTTTAATACACGTTCTACTTCTCCACCAAAATCAGCGTGACCAGGAGTATCTATAATGTTGATTTTTACATCTTTATAAATGATAGAAACGTTTTTTGAAAGAATTGTAATACCTCTTTCTCTTTCTAAATCATTATTATCTAGTAATAAATCGGTTCTAACTTTACGCTCATCTAAAATGTGAGCTTGGTCAATAATTTTATCAACCAAAGTAGTTTTACCGTGGTCAACGTGAGCTATAATGGCTATGTTTCTAATAGATTGCATATATGATTTTTTAAGCAGCTGCAAAAGTAGTTGATTTATTTTGTTTTTTACTATGAATTTTTAAATATTAATTTTAATTTAATATACTGATTTACAATAGCATAAAAAAAGAGCCTTAAATAGCTCTTCTTTTTTGTTTTAATTTTTAAATTAAATTTTCCTTCTTTCTCGTTCTGTTTTTAACAAATTTAGTTCTCTGGAAGTTTGTCCAGCTACCGATGTATTTTCTTCTGCTCTTCTAATTAAATACGGTAAAACATCTCTTACCGGACCAAAAGGAAGATATTTTGCTACATTATACCCTTCATTTGCAAGATTATAGCTAATATGATCACTCATACCATATAATTGCCCAAACCATATTCTTTTATCATTTTTATCTAATCCAGATTTTGCAATTAAATCCATTAAAAGATATGAACTTTCCTCGTTATGAGTTCCTGCAAAAATGGCCATATCATCAATATTTTTAAACATGTAGGTTAACACATCATCAAACATTTTATCTGTTGCGGCTTTATTTTCACAAATAGGATCTTTGTAACCATACTCTTCGGCACGTTCACGTTCTTTTTCCATATAAGCGCCACGCACTAATTTCATACCAATTTTAAATCCTTGTTCTTTGGCTCTTGCATGTAAGTCTTTTAAATAATCTAACCTATCCCAACGATATAATTGTAAAGTTCCAAATACAATAACTTTCTTTTTATTGTATTTTTTCATCATTTCTTCAATTAAATCATCTGCAGCGCCTTGCATCCAAGTTTCTTCAGCATCAATTAATAAAGGAACATCTCTTTCAAATGCGGCTTTACTTACAATTTCATAGCGTTCTTTTATTCGTCTCCATTCCACTTCTTCGTGAGCAGTTAACGGAGTTCCTTCAGTAACTTTTTGATAAATACTTAATTTTCCAAATCCGGTTGGTTTAAAAACAGCAAACGGAATACTTTTACGTTCAGTACCAAATTTTATGGTATTTAATGTTTTTTCCATTGCCAAATCAAACTGACCTTCAATTTCTTTTCCTTCGGATGAGTAATCTAACACAGAATGCACATTTTTAGTGTACATTTTATCAATAGTTGGCATACAATCTTCCTCAGTTACACCACCACAAAAATGATCAAAAACGGTAACTCTAATAATACCTTCAACAGGAAGGTGCGTTTTTAATGCAAATTTTGCTAATGCAGATCCAATTTTAACTAAAGGTTCTCTTTTTATCATTTCAAACAAATAAAAAGCCCTATCTAGCTCTGAATTAGTTTTTAAAGCAAAAGCTACTTCAGTATTATTAAATATTTTTTCCATTATAAAAGTATATATACACAAAGATACTTACCAAAGAGTTCATATTTTTAAATTTTTATCTTTAATTTTGCGCAAATTTTATCTAAAATGACACCGATATTATCCAATAATTATTATGTAAACTTTCAAGAAGAAGGATACAAAAAATTAAACAGTTTTGTAGCATCATACAAACCTTCTATTATTTTTGTTTTAGTAGACGAAAACACAAATGAAAATTGCTTACCTAACTTAATGCAACTACTTGAATGTGAAACTACTATTGAAATTATTGAAATAGAATCTGGAGAGGAAAATAAAAACTTAGAAACCTGTTCTGGTGTTTGGCATGCACTTACTGAATTGGGTGCTGATAGAAAAAGTTTGCTTATAAATTTAGGTGGTGGTGTAATTACAGATTTAGGTGGATTTGTTGCTTCATGTTTTAAACGCGGTATTGCTTTTATTAATATTCCAACTACCTTATTAAGTATGGTTGATGCATCTGTTGGTGGAAAAACAGGTGTTGATTTAGGTGTTTTAAAAAACCAAATAGGGTTGTTTTCTGACCCTGAAATGGTACTAATTGACACTGCATATTTAGAAACAATTACCGAGAGAGAATTGCGTTCTGGATTGGCTGAAATTATAAAATATGGCATTTCTTATGATGCTAAATTATGGGATGAGATAAAAGCATATAATGATTTAACAATCAAAAATATAACTAAGTTAATTCATCGCTCTATAGAAATTAAAAATGAAGTTGTAACCGAAGATCCTAAAGAAGCTGGATTGCGTAAAATATTAAACTTTGGACATACATTAGGACACGCTATTGAATCGTATTTTTTAGAAACAGAATCTAAAGAAAAATTAACGCATGGTGAAGCTATAGTTATAGGTATGATAACCGAAACTTTTATTTCTCAAAAATTATTAAATTTTCCAGAAAGTAAATTAATAGAAATTAAAGAGGTGTTGCTTAAAATTTATGGAAAAGTAACAATTGAAACTACCGATTACCAACCTATTTTAGATTTGTTAATTCATGATAAAAAGAATGTGGGTGGAAAAGTTAACTTTGTATTACTTTCTGATTTTGAAAAGTTTAAGTTAGATTGTAAAGTTGAAAAAGAACTTTTAATTGCGGCATTAGACTTTTACAATAAATAATATCTCAAATTAGTTTTCCATAACCTCTTTATAAATTTCTTTATATCCAGGTAATACATTTTGCATACTAAATTTCTTTGCCTGTTCAAAGGCATTGTGTTTAAATTGCTGTAAAGTTGTGTTATCTTTTAATATAAAAATACCATTTTTAGCCATCTCATCTGTATCACCAACATTACTTAAAAAACCTGTAACTCCCTGAATATTAACTTCGGGCAAACCTCCTGAATTTGTTGAAATTACCGGAGTTTTAGCTGCCATAGCTTCTAAGGCTGCCAATCCAAAACTCTCGGTTTCTGACGGCAATAAAAACAAATCGGAATAACACAATAATTTATTTACCTCGTTGCTATTTCCTAAAAATAAAATTTTATTTAGAATTCCTAAGTCTTTTGCTAAATTTTCAATATTTTCTCTATCTGGTCCTTCACCAACTAACAATAATTTAGAAGGTATTTCTTTTTGAATTTTATAGAAAATTTCAATAACATCTTTCGCTCTTTTTACAGGGCGTAAATTACTAATATGAGTAATAATACGCTCATTTTCACTTGCTATATTACTTCGTTGACACTCTGAATCTGAAATTTGTGGATATTTTTCAAAATCAATAAAATTATGAATAACTTTAATTTCTTTTGTTATTTTAAACAAACGTAAAGTATCTCTTTTTAAGCTTTCCGAAACTGTGGTAACAACATCAGAATTATTAATGCTAAATTCTACTGCTGTTTTATAATTTGGATGACTTCCAACTAAAGTTATATCTGTTCCATGCAAGGTTGTAACTACTTTAATATCAACACCTTTTTCTTTTAGCATTTGTTTTGCCATATATGCTGCATACGCGTGTGGAATAGCATAATGAACGTGCAAAATTTCTAAGTCATGTGCTAAAACCACTTCAACCATTTTGCTAGATAAAGCCAATTCGTATGGTTGAAATTGAAATAATGGATATTCTTCAACAAAAACTTCATGAAAATGAATATCATTGGATATAAAATCTAACCTAACTGGCTGCTTATATGTTATAAAATGAACATGATGACCTTTTTGAGCCAAAGCCATTCCTAATTCAGTTGCTACTACTCCACTTCCTCCAAATGTTGGATAACAAACAATACCTATTTTCATGTAATAAATTAAAATTTTATGAACAGACGTAAATATAACTGTAATCTTACAAATAACTTAAAAAGATGCGTTATAAATAGCTTAAAAATTAAAGCCTCTTTCATAAACAGGTATGAAAGAGGCTTTTATAGTTTAACTTGTGTTATAACAAGAATATTAATAATCTCCTAAAGTTTCAGGATTTTGATTTAACGCAACTTCTAATTGCTCATCATTTGGTGCTTTTCCGTGCCAAGCGTGTGTGTGCATCATAAAATCAACACCATTACCCATTACTGTTTTTAATAAAATACATACAGGTTTTCCGTTTCCTGTTAGTGATTTTGCTTTTGCTAAACCAGCTTTTATACTGTCAATATCATTTCCTTTTTCAACTTCTAACACAATCCATCCAAAAGCTTCAAATTTAGCTTTTAAATCACCTAATGGTAAAACTTGATCTGTAGAACCATCTATTTGCTGACCGTTATAATCTATTGTTGCAATATAATTGTCTACATTTTTACCAGCAGCATACATAATTGCTTCCCAGTTCTGACCTTCTTGTAATTCACCATCTCCGTGTAAAGAATACACTAATTTAGTATCTCCATTTAGTTTTTTAGCTTGTGCAGCACCTAAAGCAACACTCATTCCTTGACCTAAAGAACCAGATGCAATTCTAATTCCTGGTAAACCATCATGAGTTGTTGGATGCCCTTGTAAACGTGAATTTAACAATCTAAATGTTGCTAATTCAGCTACTGGAAAAAACCCACTTCTAGCCAAAACACTATACATTACTGGTGAAATATGACCATTAGATAAGAAAAATAAATCTTCATTTATTCCATCCATTGTAAAATCTGTTGAATATTCCATTACATCTTGGTACAGTACCGTTAAAAACTCATTACATCCTAATGAACCTCCTGGATGACCAGAATTTACTGCGTGAACCATTCTCACAATATCTCTTCGTACTTGTTGCGCAAAATCTTGCAATTGTTGTGTAGTTGACATTTTTATAATTTAAATTAAAAACGCAAAAATAGCATTTTTGATGTTGGTTTAACTAAAATATTTTAAGAAACTTATTTTTGTGTTATTAACAATAGTTATGTTTTCTGTTTTTTCTTTTTTGCAGCAGGAAATAACACATTATTTAAAATTAATCTGTAGCCTGGAGAATTTGGAAATAAATCTAACTCTGTTTTAGCATCGCCTACTCTATGCTGATAATCTTCTGGATCGTGACCGCCATAAAATGTAAACATTCCTTTTCCTTTAGTTCCGTGAATGTATCTGGCCTCTTTATTTGATTTTATTTCACCCATAATCAACACATTAGACTTTATTTCATTGCTATCAAAACTTGTTGTTTGCCCCATAAAACCTTTTACTAATTGTGTATGATTTTGGCATAACATAGTTGGAATTGGATCCCATTTGGCAGAATATTCTTGCAGTGAAAAATAATCTGAAGTTACCTGAATGGTTCTTTTTGAGGTCATATCAATAGAAGAAAATTCATATTCTAATGGATTTTTAACCAAGGTAAAATCCTTAAAAGCAAAAGTTTTATTGAAATCCATTTTTTCTTGATAATTAGCCTCAGAAGGATCACCATCAAACATAGTTTCGCAAATATCTACACCTTCTGCAGCTAAAGAAATATCAAAACTATCTGTAGCTGAACACATTGCAAACATAAAACCACCACCAATTACAAAATCTCTAATTTTTAAAGAAACTGCTAATTTTTCTTCTGAAACTTTTTTGAACCCTAATTTTTCAGCTAATTCTTCAGCACTTTTCTTTTGTTCTATATACCAAGGTGTGGTTTTATATGCTCCATAAAACTTTCCATATTGTCCGGTAAAATCTTCGTGGTGTAAATGCAACCACTCATATAATAATAATTTATCTTCTAGTACTTCTACATCATAAACAACATCAAAAGGAATTTCTGCATAACTTAATACCATAGTTACTGCATCATCCCAAGGCATTTTATCTTTAGGTGAATACACTGCTATTTTTGGTGCTTTTTCAAGATCTATAGCGTCCATATTTTTTGAAGGACTGCTAATTTCCTCTAATATAGATGCAGCCTGAGAATCAGAAATAATTTGAAAAGTAACGCCTCTTATTTTACATTCTTTTCTGGTTGCTTCGTTGTCTTCCAATAAAAAAGATCCTCCTTCATAATTTAACAACCATTTAGCTTTATTTCCTTTATTTAAAGACCAATAGGTAATTCCGTAAGCTTTTAAATGATTGGTTTGAGAAACTTCATCCATAGGAATTAAAATAAATGAAGCTATTATATTTTGAGAACATATAATTGCAAAAAACAGCATCAACTTTACGTTTGACACTGTTTTTAAAATATTTTTTATTTTTACTTTAAGTTTAAAATGGTACATCATTGTCATCAAAATTATCAGGAGCTCCAAAAGCATCTTCTGCCGAAGGCATTTGGCTTTGAGAAATGGCACTATTCATTTTTGAATGAAATTCATTTCCATAATCCTCATCTAAATTACTAAATTGTGCTAAATGACCTGTAAATTTCAATCGAATATTATCTAAACCACCATTTCTGTGTTTTGCAACAATAAATTCAGCTTGTCCTTCGCACGGTGTTCTTTCTTCATCATCCCACTCTGTAAGTCCATAATACTCAGGACGATAAATAAACGAAACAATATCCGCATCTTGCTCAATTGCTCCAGATTCACGTAAATCTGATAATAAAGGTCTTTTACTTCCACCACGTGTTTCAACAGCACGCGACAACTGAGAAAGTGCAATTACCGGAATACTTAATTCTTTTGCCAATGCTTTTAAATTTCGAGAAATTGTAGAAATTTCTTGTTCTCTATTCCCTCCTCCTTTTTGAGAGGTTCCGGCAGTCATCAACTGTAAATAGTCAATAATTATAATTTTAATTCCGTGTTGTGAGGCTAAACGACGTGCTTTTGCACGTAAATCAAAAATAGACAACGACGGAGTATCATCAATAAACATTGGTGCTTTTGATAAATTTTTAACTTTTACGTTCAATTGCTCCCATTCGTGTGGTTCTAAATTTCCTTTTCTTAATTTTCCTGAAGAAATTCCTGTTTCACTTGATATCATACGGGTAATTAACTGAACAGATGACATCTCTAATGAAAATATAGCAACAGGTTGGTCAAAATCTATGGCCATATTTTTTGCCATAGACATTACAAAGGCCGTTTTTCCCATACCAGGACGCGCAGCCAAAATAACCAAATCGGATGGTTGCCAACCAGACGTTAATTCATCTAAACGCGTAAAACCAGTAGCTATACCACTCATTCCTTGCTTGTTAGATATTTCTTGAATTTTCTTAATTGCCTGAGTTACTAAACCTTGTGCGTCTTCAGAACCCTTTTTTAAATTTCCTTGGGTAACTTCAAATAATTTGGTTTCGGCAGAATCTAATAAATCAAAAACATCAACAGTTTCATCATACGATTCTTCAATAATTTCCGAAGAAATTGAAATTAATTTACGTTGAATATATTTTTGAAGAATAATACGCGCGTGAAATTCAATATGCGCAGAAGATGAAACTTTTTGAGTTAAACCCACCAAATAAAAATCGCCACCAGCCAACTCTAAATGACCGGTTTTTCTTAACTGATTTGCGACAGTTAATAAATCTGTTGGTTCACTATTTTGAAATAAGGCATAAATGGCTTCATATATAAATTGATGTGCTTCTTTATAAAAAGCTTCTGGATGTAAAATATCAATAACATCATCTACTCCTTTTTTATCAATCATCATAGCACCTAAAACCGCCTCTTCAAGCTCTAGTGCTTGTGGTGGAATTTTACCTTTTTCAAGGCTTATAACAGGACTTTTCTTTATAATTTTTGATGGAACAGGTTGTAAATTTTTCACTAGTTATTTTTATTTTAAATTTAATTTTTATGTTAGAATATACAAAAAATGAACCGAATTATTTTAAAACTTTCTATAAATTTTTCAATACTTCTAACACAATGGCAAATGTAATTTTTAATAGGTGAATATAGGCTGATTTTTCAATATTTTTTAAACAGATTTTGTTGACAAGTACGTTAATTGTTAATAACTATTTTTAGGTAAAACTCTTTTTTAATTCATTATTTTTGACTTATGAAAGAAAAAAAAATAACTAAAATTTTGGTGGTTTTATTAATCATGCAATGGGCTTTTATTCAACTAATTGCCTTATACCCAAGTTTTATTGAACAATTTTACTCCAATGGATTATATGTTTTTTTAAATAAAATTTATCAGTTTTTATTAGGTTGGATTCCTTTTTCTTTTGGTGATATTTTATACCTTTTACTTATTATTTACCTTATTAAGGAAGTAATATTTTTTATAAAAAATAAATCCTTCAATTTTAAAAATGTTGTATTAAAATTAGGTGCTTTTATTTCAGTGCTTTTCTTTGTATTTCATTTTAATTGGGGACTAAATTATTATAGAATAGGTGTTTCTGAAAAATTAAATATTAAAATAGATTCTTATTCAACCAATGATCTTGAACTTTTTACAAAACGTTTAATTTTAAAAATAAATGAAACCCATATTTTAATTACAAAAAACGATACAATTTTAGTTGAAAACCCTTTAAATAAAAAGCAAATTAGAGAAAAATCGTACCTAGTTTATAATGAGTTTCAACAAAAATTTCCTGAATTTCAGCATCATCAATTGCATGTTAAAAATTCATTATTTAGTGTTCCTTTAGCGTACATGGGTTTTGCCGGTTATTTAAATCCGTTTACAAATGAAGCGCAAGTAAATTATTTAATTCCAAAAAACACCTATACATCTACCGTTTGTCATGAATTGGCACATCAAATTGGTATTGGACCTGAAAGCGAAGCTAATTTTGTTGGGTACTTAGCTGGTATAAATTCTTCTGATCTTTATTTTCAATACGGTGCGTATTTTAATGCTTTACGCTATTGTTTAAACGAGATTTTTCACACAAATCCGGCTGCATTTGAAGCGTTAAAATCTACTTTAAACCAAGGTATTTTAAAAGATTTACAACTGCAACAAGATTTTTGGGAAACCTATCAAAACTGGTCGGAAAAATATTTTAAAATTTTTTATGATAACTTTCTGAAAGCAAACAATCAAGAAGATGGTATTAAAAGTTATAGTAAAATGGTAGTGTTGCTTGTAAATTACTATAAAACTAATCAATTATAAAAATTTTAAATTTACTTTTGCACTTATGAAAAAAGTGATTACAAGCACGCAAAATTCGTTTGTTAAAGAATTAGTGCAACTAAAAGATAAATCGCGTGTTCGAAAAAAAACAGAAACCTTTTTAATTGAAGGTTTTCGTGAGATACATTTGGCTTTACAAGGTAATTACCAATTGAAAACCATTTTATTTGATCCCTCTATTTTTGACCATAAACAATTAGTTAATTTTAGTGACGACATTGAAATTATTGAAATTTCTAACGATGTTTATAAAAAAATAGCGCTACGCGAAACAACAGAAGGAATTTTAGCCATTGCAAAAACTAAAAATTTAGATTTAAATAGCTTAATAATTAATTCTAAAAGTCCTTTAATTTTAGTTGCAGAAGCCCCTGAAAAACCAGGAAATATTGGTGCTTTATTAAGAACTGCAGATGCTGCAGGAGTTGATGCTGTACTTATTGCTAATCCTAAAACGGATATGTACAATCCAAATATTATTAGATCAAGTGTTGGTTGCGTTTTTACAACTAATATTGCAACTGGCTCTACAAATGAAATTATTGAGTATCTAAAAGAAAAAAACATTGCTATTTACGGTGCTGCTTTAACAGCTTCAGTTGAATATCAAACAATAGATTACACAAAATCAAGTGCCATTGTAGTTGGAACAGAAGCTACTGGCTTAACCGATAATTGGTTGGATAACACTACAAAAAACATTATAATTCCAATGCGTGGAGCTATAGATTCTATGAATGTGTCTGTAAGTGCAGCAATTATTGTTTTTGAAGCTGTAAGACAACGACAAATATTATAAATTAAGATTAAAGAAGAATTGTTAATAGTTGTCAGTTCATTATATATAGTACCTTTAAAACTTTTAACCTTTATAACTCTATCAACTAAACTTTTAAAATAAATTAATGAATCCTACTACTCTATTTTACATCTTATTAGGAATAATAATTGCAAAATATTTATTTGATACGTATTTAGATGCTCTAAATGCAAAACATTTTAACGATGCTATACCAAAAGAATTAGAAGGAATTTACAACGAAGATGAGTACTTAAAATCGCAAGCATACAAAAAAGAAAACCATAATTTTTCAACTATTTCTAGTGGGTTTTCTATTTTAACAACTGTATTGTTTTTTGTTTTTGATGGCTTTGCTTTTGTTGATACTATTGCAAGAAACATCTCCAACAACTTAATAATTATTACATTAGTTTTCTTTGGAATTATTGTTTTTGCAAGTGATATAATTTCGCTGCCTTTTTCATATTATAAAACATTTGTAATTGAAGAAAAATACGGTTTTAATAAATCTACCTTAAAAACTTTTATACTTGATAAAATAAAAGGTTGGTTTATGATGGCTATTATTGGTGGAGGCATTTTTGCATTAATCACTTGGTTTTATTTAATTACAACTACAAATTTTTGGTTATATGCTTGGGCTTTAATTGCTGTTTTTTCCATTTTTATGAATTTGTTTTATTCTAAATTAATTGTGCCAATTTTTAACAAACAAACACCTTTAGAACCTGGAGATTTAAAAACTGCTATTGAGAAGTTTTCTAACAAAGTAAATTTTAAAATTGATAATATTTTTGTTATAGATGGTTCTAAAAGATCTACAAAGGCTAATGCCTATTTCTCTGGATTTGGAGCTCAAAAAAGAATTACATTATATGACACCTTAATAAATGATTTAGAAACAGATGAAATTGTTGCGGTTTTAGCACACGAAGTTGGTCATTACAAAAAGAAACATATAATTTATAACCTTATTCTATCGTTACTTTTAATGGGTTTTACATTGTATATTTTATCCTTATTAATAGGTAACAACTTATTATCTCAAGCTTTAGGTGTTGAACAAGCAAGTTTTCATATTGGATTAATAGCTTTTTCTATTCTATACAGTCCAATTTCCGAAATCACTGGTTTTTTTATGAATATTTTATCAAGAAAATTTGAATATCAGGCAGATAATTATGCAAAAGAATTTTATAATGCCACGTCATTAATTTCAGCATTAAAAAAATTATCAAAAAACAACTTAAGTAATTTAACACCTAACAATTTTTACGTAAAATTTCATTATTCTCACCCAACATTATTACAACGAATTTTAAATTTAAAAAAATAGGATTTAACTTTTGTTTAATTACTTTAAAGTATTATTTTTAAAATATGGCATACAATATCAGTACAGAAGAAGAAAATAAAGAGATTGCTAGGCGTTATAAAGACCTTTTAAAAGGTGCTTATCAAACTTTTACTGATGAAGATAAAAAGGAAATTAGAAAAGCCTTTGATATTGCTGTGGAAGCACACAGCAGTCAAAGAAGAAAAACTGGTGAACCTTATATCTATCATCCAATTTCTGTTGCAAAAATTGTAGCTTATGAAATTGGGTTAGATACAACTTCTATAATTGCCGCATTATTGCATGATGTTGTTGAAGATACCGATTATACAACTGAAGATATAGAACGATTATTTGGTGAAAATGTAGCTAAAATTGTAGATGGGTTAACAAAAATATCCTATTTAAATAAAGAGCAAGACGCTTCAATACAAGCAGAAAATTTTAGAAAAATGCTGCTTACTTTAAATGATGATGTTCGTGTTATTTTAATAAAAATTGCAGACAGATTGCACAATATGCAAACAATGGATGCAATGCCTGCAGATAAACAGTTAAAAATAGCTTCGGAAACCTTATATATTTATGCACCATTAGCGCATAGATTAGGCTTGTATAATATTAAAACTGAATTAGAAAATTTAGGCTTAAAATATACAGAACCAGAAGTTTATAATGAGATACAAGATAAAATTCGTCAGAATAAAGATTCTCAAGATCAATATATAGAAGGTTTTTCAAGCATTATAAAAGAAGCATTAGATGCCGAAGGTTTTGACTATTTTATAAAAGGTAGACGTAAATCTATTTATTCTATTCGTAAAAAAATGCTTTCACAAGGAGTTTCATACGATGAAATTTACGACAAGTTTGCCATTAGAATTATTTACAAATCAACTGAAAAAAATGAAAAATTTGATGCTTGGAAAATATATTCTATTGTAACTGATTTCTTTAGGCCAAATCCTAGTAGAATGCGCGATTGGATTAGTCAACCAAAATCTACCGGTTACGAATCCTTACATATTACAGTAATGGGACCACAAGGAAAATGGGTTGAAGTTCAAATTCGTTCATCAAGAATGGATGAAATTGCAGAAAAAGGATATGCAGCACATTATAAATATAAAAACCAAAATGAACGTGAAAGCGGTTTAGACAATTGGTTAAATAAAATTAAAGAAACTTTTGAAAATCAAGATGGTAGCGCTATTGACTTTGTGGAAGACTTTAAGCTAAATTTATATTCAAAAGAAATTTTTGTATTTACACCAAATGGAGAATTAAAGGCGCTTCCAAAAAATGCTACAGCATTAGATTTTGCTTTTTCTATTCATACTCAAGTTGGTATGAATTGTAGAGGTGCTAAAATTAATGGAAAATTAAAACCAATTAGCCAAGAGTTATTTAGTGGTGACCAAGTAGAAATAATTACATCAAAAAATCAAAAACCAAATATTGGTTGGTTAGATTTTGTAGTAACTGCCAGAGCAAGAACCCGAATAAAAAGCGCTTTAAAAGAAGGTCAAAAAAATATAGCAGAAGAAGGAAAAGAAATTCTAACAAGAAAACTACGTCATTTAAAAATCACCTTAAATGAAAAAGTAGTAAATGAGTTGGTGGTTTATTTTAAATTAAAAACTAGTTTAGATTTATTTTATAGAATGGGTAATGGCTCTATAGATAATAATGAACTAAAAGATTTTATTTCGCATAGAAATAATGCATTTGTAAATTTCTTTAAAAATAAAATTAAAAGAAGTGCAAAAAATCCAGAACTTGTTGAAACCAATGAAGTTGAAGATAAATATGATTTATTAGTTTTTGGAAATGAAGAAGAACGATTAGATTATAAAATGTCGCAATGCTGTAATCCAATTCCTGGTGATAAAGTTTTTGGTTTTGTTACTATAAATGAAGGAATTAAGGTTCATAAAAAGGATTGTCCAAACGCCATAAGTTTACAAGCTAATTACGCATATAGAATAATTCCAGCAAAATGGATAGATTCTTCTAAACAAGAATTTAAAGCAATTTTAAAAATTCATGGTGTAGATCACGTTGGAATGGTAAATGAAATTACCCAAGTTATTTCAAAAAATATGCACGTAAATATTTTAAGTTTAAATATTTCTGGATTGGATGGAGTTTTTGATGGAAAAATCACTGTAAGTGTTATAAACAAAAGCCAATTAGAAAAATTAAGTGATAGTCTTAAAAAAATTGATGGTGTTGATACTGTAGATAGAATTTACAAACATTAATTTATAAACAATTATAAGTTAATAAATATGGTTATTTGTCACCTAATTTTAAAAAATAAGAAGTAAATTTGTTGTTTAGTTCTACAACGTAAAAAGTTGAATTTATGAGTAATGATAATCAAAAAATTGTAAAAAACGTTTTTGTTAATTTTTTAGAAGCAAATAGCCATAGAAAAACACCCGAACGTTTTGCTATATTACAAGAAATTTACGACCTAAATCATCATTTTGATATAGAATCTTTATATATCCAAATGAAAAATAAAAACTACCGAGTTAGTAGAGCTACTTTGTACAATACAATTGAATTATTACTAGAATCTGGTTTAGTTAGAAAGCATCAATTTGGTCAAAATCAAGCACATTACGAAAAATCGTATTTTGATAAACAACATGACCACGTAATACTAACTGATACCGGAGAAGTTATTGAATTTTGTGATCCGCGAATTCAAATTATTAAAAAAACAATTGAAGAAACTTTTAATATCGATATTCAAAATCATTCGCTTTATTTCTACGGAACAAAAAAACAAAACAACTAACATATTATAAAAACCAATCATGGCTGTAAATTTATTATTAGGACTACAATGGGGAGATGAAGGAAAAGGGAAAATTGTAGATGTTCTTACCAAAGATTATGACATTATTGCTCGTTTTCAAGGTGGACCAAATGCAGGACACACATTAATTTTTGATGGGCACAAACACGTTTTACACACTATTCCATCAGGAATATTTCATAAAAACGCAGTAAACGTTGTAGGAAATGGTGTTGTAATTGATCCTGTAATTTTTAAAAAAGAATTAGAAAACCTATCTGTATTTAATTTAGATTTTAAATCTAAACTACTTATTTCTAGAAAAGCACATTTAATTTTACCAACACATCGTTTATTAGATGCTGCAAGTGAAGCTGCTAAAGGAAAAGCCAAAATTGGTTCTACTTTAAAAGGAATTGGTCCAACTTATATGGACAAAACAGGTAGAAACGGAATGCGTGTTGGTGATTTAGAATTAGAAGATTGGAAAGATAAATATGCAGCTCTAACCGAAAAGCATATTAAAATGATTGACTTTTTTGATGTAGATGTTCAATATAATTTAGAAGAATTAGAAGCTGAATTCTGCGAAGCTATTGACGTTTTAAAACAATTAACTTTTATTGATAGTGAAGAATATTTAAACAACGCTTTAAAAAACAATAAAACTATTTTAGC